>NZ_FR890738.1:2082-60206 GCF_000435935.1 Ruminococcus sp. CAG:57
TCTGCACCAAAAAGTATGAACGTCAAAAGGCTCATTGCGGAAAGATATATTATAATGTATTTCAGCATATCTTTGTCCTCGTATAAACAAAGGGCGGAAAAGCTCCGCCCTTGTATTTTTGTTTTTTTACTTGAAGTAAGCTACGCCGCTTTCAAATATCTTCTGATCCTTTTCACCAGGAACGTTCTTTGATACGCAGCAGCCCTTACGCTCTGAGTGACCCATTTTACCAAGAACACGTCCGTCAGGTGAGGTGATACCCTCGATAGCCTGGAATGATGTGTTAGGGTTGCAATGAATGTCAAATGTAGGCTCTCCGTCAAAGTCAACATACTGTGTAGCGATCTGTCCGTTTGCTGCAAGCTGTGCGATTTCCTCTGCTGTTGCAACGAAACGTCCCTCACCATGTGAGATAGCCACGCTGTGGATATCGCCTACCTCACAGCCTGCAAGCCATGGTGACTTGTTGGAAGCGATCCTTGTGTTTACCATTTTAGACTGGTGTCTTGCAATGGTGTTGAATGTCAGTGTAGGGGAGTCGTCCCTCATATCTCTTATCTCGCCGTATGGTACAAGACCAAGCTTGATAAGTGCCTGGAAGCCGTTGCAGATACCAAGCATAAGACCGTCACGGTTTTTCAGCAGGTCATGGATAGCGTCTGTAAGTCTTGGGTTTCTCAGGAATGATACGATGAACTTGCCTGAGCCGTCAGGCTCGTCGCCACCGCTGAATCCGCCTGGGAGCATTACTATCTGTGACTCTTTTATCTTCTTCTCCATTGCGTCAACAGACTCCTTGATAGCCTGTTCTGTAAGGTTTCTTACAACGAAGATGTCAGCCTCAGCGCCTGCCTTTTCAAAGGCTCTTGCTGTATCGTATTCGCAGTTTGTGCCAGGGAATACAGGGATAAGCACCTTTGGCTTTGCCACCTTGATAGCAGGTGCAACTCTCTTGTCTGCCTTGTAGCTGTACTTTTCAGGCTTTTCAGCAGGCTCTTTCACATGAACAGGATATACAGGCTCAAGCTTGCCCTCCCAAAGTGTCTGGAGCTTGTCAAGGCTTATTGTGTAGTTGTCTGACTTTATCTCGTAGCTTTCTGTTGTTTCACCGATAACTCTCTCGTCAGTGTCAACGCCCTCTGCAAGCTCGATAACAAATGCGCCATAGCAAGCTCTGTAAAGCTCTTCTGCTGTGAGCTTGTCTGTGAACTTAAAGCCTATCTTGTTACCAAATGCCATTTTTGCAACAGCCTCAGATACACCGCCGTAGGATACAGCCCAGCATGAAAGCACCTTGCCCTCAGCGATAAGCTTTTCTACCTTTTCAAATACTGCCTTCAGTGAATCGAAGTTCACAAGCTTGTTGTCGTCATATTCAGGCTTGATAAGGATCACCTTAGAGCCTGCTTTCTTGAATTCCTGTGAAACTACCTTGTCTGCGTCTGTTACTGAAACAGCGAATGAAACAAGTGTAGGTGGAACGTCTATTTCCTCGAATGTACCGGACATTGAGTCCTTACCGCCGATAGAACCGCATCCCAGCTCTATCTGTGCCTTGTATGCACCGAGGAGAGCAGACATAGGCTTGCCCCAACGCTCAGGATCATTCTGTGTTCTCTCGAAATACTCCTGGAATGTGAGCCAGCACTTCTCGTATGTACCGCCTGTTGCGATGACCTTTGCGATAGACTCAACTACAGCACTCATTGCGCCGTGGTATGGGCTTACAGATGAGAGATATGGGTCATAGCCCCAGCCCATAATGGACGTTGTCTTTGTATTGCCGTGAAGAACAGGGAGCTTTGCAGCCATTGCCTGTGTAGGTGTGTTCTGATATTTACCGCCAAATGGCATAAGAACTGTGTTTGCACCGATCGTTGAGTCAAATCTCTCAATAAGGCCCTTCTGTGAGCAGATGTTGAGGTTTGATATCATAGACTCCCAGCGGTCAGCAGTGTCAGCGTCGTTGCTCTCTGCTGCGAAAACAGGAGCAGGGATAGAAATATCTGTGTGCTTTTCAGCTCCGTTTGAGTTAAGGAACTCTCTTGTAAGGTCAACAATAGTGTTGCCGCACCAGTTCATTTTAAGTCTTGGCTCAGCAGTTACTCTTGCCACCATTGTTGCTTCAAGGTTTTCCTTTGCAGCCTCAGCCATGAACTTTTCAAGGTCGCTCTTTGCGATAACAACAGCCATTCTCTCCTGTGACTCAGAGATAGCAAGCTCAGTGCCGTCAAGACCGTCATACTTCTTTGTAACAGCGTCAAGGTTGATAGAAAGTCCGTCAGCAAGCTCGCCGATAGCAACGGAAACTCCGCCTGCACCGAAGTCGTTACAACGCTTTATCATTGAAGTAACTTCAGGGTTTCTGAACAAACGCTGAAGCTTTCTTTCCTCAGGTGCGTTACCCTTCTGTACCTCAGCTCCGCAGTTTTCAAGTGAGTGGAGGTTGTGTGATTTTGAAGAGCCTGTTGCTCCGCCGCAGCCGTCACGTCCTGTTCTTCCGCCAAGGAGGATAACGATATCCTCAGGCTCAGGTCTTTCACGTCTTACGTTCTCAGCAGGAGCAGCACCTACTACAGCACCTATCTCCATTCTCTTTGCAACATAGCCAGGGTGATATATCTCGTGAACGTGACCGGTAGCAAGACCTATCTGGTTGCCGTATGAAGAATAACCATTTGCCGCACCTACAACTATCTTTCTCTGTGGAAGCTTACCTGTGATAGTGTCCTCAACAGGAACCAGCGGATTGCCTGCGCCTGTTACTCTCATTGCCTGATATACATATGAACGTCCTGACAGAGGGTCTCTGATAGCGCCACCAAGACAAGTTGCCGCACCGCCGAAAGGCTCGATCTCTGTAGGGTGGTTGTGTGTTTCGTTTTTGAACATGAGCAGCCAGTCCTCAGGATTGCCGTCAACGTCAACAGTTATCTTAACCGAGCAAGCGTTTATCTCCTCACTCTCGTCAAGGTCTTTGAGCAGACCAGCCTTTTTAAGCTGCTTTGCGCCGATACAAGCAAGATCCATAAGTGTAACAGGCTTGTCAGTTCTGCCTGCATAAAGGTCTTTTCTTGTGTTGATATAGTCTGCAAAGGTAGCAGCTATGTAGTCAGAGTCGATAGAAACGTTATCGACGATAGTGGAGAATGTAGTATGACGACAGTGATCAGACCAGTATGTATCTATCATTCTTATCTCAGTGATAGTAGGATTTCTCTTTTCAACGTTCTTGAAATAATCCTGACAGAACTTGATATCGTCAAAGTCCATTGCAAGACCCAAGTCTGTAAGCATGAATCTAAGGTCATCGTCTGTTGAATAGATAAAGCCCTCAACAGTTTTGACTGTGGTAGGGATAGTATACTTGATATCAAGTGTATCGAAGCAATCAAGGGAAGCTTCTCTTGACTCAACAGGGTTTATCATATAGTGCTTGATCTGGTCAAGCTCTGCTTCTGTGAGTTTGCCAGAAACGATATAAATTCTCGCTGACTTGATAGTAGGTCTTTTTCCTCCAGTGAGAAGTGAGATACACTGTGCGCAGGAATCAGCTCTCTGATCGAACTGACCTGGCAGATACTCAACTGCAAAAACAAACTCGTCAGCTTTTACAGCAGGCAGGTGATCGTAAGTAACGTCAACAGCAGGCTCAGAGAAAACGACTGGCGCTGCAAGGTCGAAATCCTCTCTTGAAAGACCCTCTGCGTCATAGCGGTTTATAACTCTCAGACCTGTAAGGTTTTCAAGTCCCAGAGCTGACTTTATTCCGCCGATAAGTGAATTTGCTTCAACTGCAAATTCAGGCTTTTTTTCTACATAAATACGGTAAACAGACATGGCTACATCTCCTTATAATAGTTACTTCTATTATACTACATTTTTCGCATATTTGTCAATAAAATTCTTATTATTCGGCAGGGCATATAATTATGTGTGAATAAGCATTGGCTCACTTGTTGATTTTTTAGTTCATAAAAGCAGAAATACCGCACCATTACAGTGCGGTATCCCTAAAATATTAATCTGCAAACGGATTTTCTGTTGGATAAAGCATACCCTTTGGCTGATTGAAGCCTATGTCTGTCATGCCAAGATATGTCATAACACTGTGGAGTGCCTTTCCATAGTGACCAAAAGCAACAGCACCGTGGTGAGGATAGTTCTTCTGAACGAGAACATGGCGGTAAAATCTGCCCATTTCGTTGATAGCGAAAATACCGATAGAGCCGAATGAACGTGTTGCAGCAGGAAGAACTTCGCCCTCTGCAATATATCCTTTGAGCTGTGCATCAGCCGTTGACTGGAAGCGGAAGAATGTTATATTTCCGTCAACGATATCGCCCTCAAGAGTACCTCTTGAAATATTAGGCTCGCTGTCTGGCTCAAGATTTCTCTTCATGATACGCTGGAACTTCATCTCAGGCTCTTTTACAAGGCATGAAGCTGTGTTTCCGCAGTGGAAGCCCATGAATGTATCCTTATGTGTGTAAGGGAACTTTCCTGCGATATCATCATTGTATATGTCCGCAGGAACAGTGTTGTTGATGTCAAGGAGCGTAACAGGCTTTTGTGATACACAAACGCCTATGTATTCGCTGACAGCACCGTAGATATCTACTTCGCAGGCAACAGGAATGCCTATCTTTGTAAGTCTTGAATTAACATAGCAAGGAACGAAGCCAAACTGCGTCTGGAATGCAGGCCAGCACTTGTTTGCAAATACAACATATTTCCTTGAGCCTTTGTGAGCTTCTGCCCAGTCAAGAAGAGTAAGCTCATACTGCGCAAGTCTTGGAAGAATGCCTTCCATTTTATTGCCCTTGCCAAGCTCTGCTTCCATGTCAGCCACAACAGCAGATAATCTCTCGTCGCCGGCATGGGCGTTGAATGACTCGAAAAGGTCAAGCTCTGAGTTTTCTTCTATCTCAATACCCATGTTGTAGAGCTGTCTGATAGGTGCGTTGCAGGCAAGAAAGTCCTGTGGACGTGGTCCGAATGAGATTATCTTCAGATCCTTAAGACCGAGGATAGCCCTTGCAACTGGAACGAACTCGCTTATCATCTTTGCGCACTCGTCAGGTGTACCAACAGGGTACTCAGGGATATAAGCCTTGATGTTTCTCAGTGCAAGGTTATAGCTTGCGTTGAGCATTCCGCAGTAAGCGTCGCCTCTGTTGTCGATAAGTGCATCACCGCATGGCTCTTCAGCAGCCGCAACGAACATAACAGGACCGCCAAACTTCTTTGCTAGAAGTGTTTCTGAGGACTCAGGTCCGAAGTTTCCAAGATATACAACAAGTGCGTTACAGCCTGCTGTGTTTACCTCGTCAAGGGCTTTGAGCATATCATTCTCGTTCTCCACAACTGTAGGACATTCGTAGATATCTCCGTAAGCCTTTTTGTACTCCTGACAGACCTTGATACGTCTTGATTCTGAAAGCGACATAGGGAAGCAATCTCTTGAAACTGCAACGATGCCAAGTTTTACTTCTGGTATATTTTTCATGTTTTAACCTCCGATTTTCATTTATTTATGACTTTATTCTAGCATACCTTTGTGCTGTTTTCAATAGCTTTTTGTGCAAATTTTCGTGAAATTTAGTTAGCTGCCAAGCATGAAAAAGTGCGTTAGCCCAAGCCACTCTCTCACCCAATATGTGAACAGGTATCGTGGCTCGGTGTAGGCTGAATAAGCGGTGACATTCTCCACGCCCTGAGCCTTTGCTATAAGGCTTGCACGGTATTGATGAAAGCCGTCTGTGACGATAGTCATATCATGGCTCATGCCGAGTTCATCGAGTATCTTGAGAGAGTTTTGGATATTTTCGTAAGTTGAAGTGGACTTGTCCTCCATTATTATCCTGTCGCTGTCCATGCCTTTTTCTAGCAGATAGTTTTTCATTGCCAAGGCTTCGCTTATTTTCTCATCATCACCCTTGCCACCTGAAACTATACAAAGCGTATCGGGATTGTCGTTCATAGCCGTAATTGCAGCGTCAAGTCGTCTGCGTAACATTCGTGAGGGGCGTTCGCCTTTTACCTGACAGCCAAGCACAACTATAACATTGGCTTTTTCAGGGCGGTTTTCCTGTGCTTTGTACATAAGTATGGAAAGAATACCCACATATATTATCCCAGCAAGTATCAATGTGATTACAAAGATAAGCCCGAATTTACCTGCGCCATGTCCCCATATTTTTGATATAATACCGCAGAATTTTGTCCAGTTTGCCGTTATGATCATTAGCATCACCGAAACGATGATGCCAAGCAGGTTGCCAGAGCATATAACAGGTAATGGAACAAGAAACAGAAACAACAGCAAAGTTTCCAGTGCAAGCAATATTATTTTTACGCTCATTAGTTATCTCCTTGTCTTTTTTGTACTATTATAACATATAGCTTTTGTGATTACAAGGGCAAAAGAGAAAAGCGCTCCGCAGCAGCAGAACGCTTTTATAAGGAATGATCTAAGTTGAGATCAGATCACCGAATTTTTCGAGAAAATCACGCTTGTCGTCATATTTAGCTACCAGCGATACAGTTTTCTTTGTGCCAAGACCGAAAATACCCATAAGTGATTTTGGATTGAGTATTTTTGTTCCTGACTGCACCACCAGATCGTATTTGCAGCTTAAAGCCGCTTCATGCAAAGTCTTGATGTCATTAAGATCGTTTATCCTGATATAAGCTTTGATCATGTTCGTGATTATGCCCTTTGGCATATCCTCCTTTCGCAATAATAACCTCTGAAAAACTAAAAAGAACCGAAAATTTCTGAGATTTTCGTTTCTTTTTACATTGGCAACAGCAGTTCTATACTTATATGTCACATATCTTAATCCATATATAATTATATGCCAATGTGAACAAATAGTAAACAGATATTGTGTAAAATATTATATGTGAAGATATTAATATGAATTTTACTTATTTCATGTTAATTTATTATATAAAATTTGGATAATTAATCATATTAAAACGTTTTAGTTAATGTGGAACTTATATAAAAGCTATAACAAATCAGCTAAAAGTTTTCTTATTACGAAAATATCAAACGTTTTATATGCGCTTTGAATGAAAATACAGCAAAAGTAGAAAGTGTATATTCGTAAATATATTAAACTATATGATGAAATTTTGCAAAAATGCGAAATCGTTTAAATTTTGCAACAAAAAAAGCACTGAGCTTTTAAAACTCAGTGCTTTCGTGATATCAAAGTTTAGTCAACAATAAATTCTTTGATCTCGTCAAGGAATTTAGTAGCGTCGTCTGTGTGTGCTACGAGCTGGATAGGATTTGAAAGGTCAAGGCTGAAAATACCCATAATTGACTTAGCGTCAACTGCATATCTTCCTGACGCAAGATCCACATCAAAGTCGTACATAGAAACTACGCTTACAAACTTCTTTACCGCTGCAATGGAATCGAGCATGATTTTTACCTTTGTCATAAATATTCCTCCTTCAGAATGATCGGTATATCCGATCTTGATTCCCACATAAATTCTGTAGATCTTTTCTCTACAATTTATATTATAAACGATTTTTCTGATTTGTCAATGGATATTTGCAAAAAAATTTAAAATATGGTACAATAGTCAAGAGTGATAAAAATCAAAGTTTAGATTTATACAATATGCACATATATAATTGCAATTTATTGTGCATTATAAACATTTGGCTATTGAAAGGAAATCAAATATGAAAGCCTTTTTCTATACATTCGGCTGCAAGGTAAACCAATATGAAACAGAAAATATAAAGGAAGCAATGCTGTCCGAGGGGTATGAGGTCACTGAGGATT
This sequence comes from Ruminococcus sp. CAG:57, assembly GCF_000435935.1. Lineage (NCBI taxonomy): Bacteria > Bacillati > Bacillota > Clostridia > Eubacteriales > Oscillospiraceae > Ruminococcus > Ruminococcus sp. CAG:57. The sequence continues at coordinate 9,893 of NZ_FR890738.1, forward strand.
ATGCTGATGCAGAGGTCTGTGTTGTAAATACCTGCACTGTTACCGCTCAGTCGGACTCAAAATGCCGACAGCTTATCCACAAGATAAAAAAAGCCAATCCTGAGTGTCTGATAGTTTTGGCAGGCTGTTTTCCGCAGGCTTTTGAAAAGGAAGCTTCTGCTCTTGACGAGTGCGGTATCATAGTTGGCACAGGTGCAAAAAAGGAGATACCTGCCCTTATAAAAAGGTATATCACAAGTGGCGAGCGTATTATCAGGATAGTTCCTCGTGAGAGGGGAGAGGCTTTTGAGAAAATGACAAACTCAGGTGCTGACCAAAAAACTCGTGCGTATATCAAAATTCAAGACGGCTGTGATCAGTATTGCACCTACTGTATTATCCCCACTGCGAGAGGACACATCTGCTCAAAACCTTTGGAGGATATCGCTCCCGAAGTTCAGCAGCTCGTTGACTCAGGTCACAAGGAGATAATCCTCACGGGCATAAATCTTTGCTGTTACGGCAGAGACTTCAAAAACGGCACACGGCTCATTGACGCTGTTGAAGCCGCCTGCGGCTGTGATGGCGATTACAGAGTGCGTATCGGCTCTGTTGAGCCTGAGCTTATTTCAGATGAAGATATCCTGCGAATGTCAAAGATTGAAAAACTTTGTCCGCATTTTCATCTTTCCCTGCAAAGCGGCTGTGACGAAACTTTGAAGCGCATGAATCGCCATTATGATACGGTGGAGTATGCTGAGCTTTGCGAGAAGCTTCGCAGGCATTTTCCAAACTGCGCTATAACCACCGACATAATGGTGGGCTTTCCACAGGAAACTGACGAGGAATTTGAAAAGTCGCTGGCATTTGCAAAGAAGATATCTTTTGCAGAAACGCATATTTTCCCGTATTCACGCAGACCTACCACTGTTGCCGACAAAATGAAAGGTCAGCTCGACCGCAAGACCAAGCACAGTCGTGCGGCTCAAATGGCAGATGTATGCAACGAAACAAAGGCTTTGTATCTCAAAAGCCTTGTTGGCACAGTGCAGGAGGTTTTGTTTGAAAAGGAAACAAGCTCTCAGTGGCACCAAGGTCATGCGCCAAATTATGTGACTGTGAAAATACCGAGGACGAACGAAGAAGTTTCCTTAAGGCGACAGCTTTTAAAGATAGAGATAACCTCGTCAGATGGCGAGTTTTGTTACGGAAAACTTATATGAGTACAAAAAAGAGGACCGCAAATGCGATCCTCTTTCGTTATATCAGATTTTTCTGTGCTTATCCAAGCTTTGCAAGAATTATCTCTTTCATTTTTCCAGGGTTAGCCTTGCCCTTTGAAGCCTTCATGCACTGACCTACCAGATAGCCCAGAGCATTTGTCTTTCCGCCCTTGTAGTCATTTACAGACTTTTCGTTTGCGGCAAGAACTTCGTCAGCGATCTTTTCAAGTGCGCTGTCATCAGAGACCTGTGCAAGACCCTGCTCCTCGATAATGTCGCTTACCTTTTTGTCCTCCTCGAGAAGAACTGCAAAGACTTTCTTTCCGCCAGCGTTGGAAATGGTCTTTGCCTCGATAGCAGCGGCAAGGTCAGTAAGATTGTCAGCAGTGAGCTTTGTATCTTCGAGAGTCTTGCCTGTTGCGTTCATGTACTTAACAAGGTCGCCAAGTATCCATGTTGTATAGCACTTTGCAGGGAACTTGTCCTTTGCCATGCAGTCGTCAAAAAGCTTTGCCAGGGAAACAGACTCTGCGATAAATGTTGCGTCCTTTATGTTCAGACCGAACTTCTTTACATATCTGAGTATCTTTACGTTTGGAAGCTCTGGGATACTCTTTTTAAGCTCGTCAACACGCTCCTGCTCAACAACGATAGTGAGCAGGTCAGGCTCAGGGAAGTAACGATAATCCTGTGCGTCCTCTTTTGAACGCATTGGAATGCTCATTCCCTTTTCGTCGTCCCAACGGCGTGTTTCCTGCTCGACCTTTCCGCCTGCTTCAAGAACAGCTATCTGTCTTTCTACCTCGTAGTCGATACCTCTTACAGCGGCAGAGAAGCTGTTTACGTTCTTCATCTCAGAACGTGTGCCGAATGGCTCGCCAGGCTTGTGAACAGATACGTTTACATCACATCTGATAGAGCCTTCCTGCATCTTACAGTCGCATATGCCAAGATACTGTAGGATAGATTTCAGTGTTTCAAGATAAACCTTTGCTTCCTGTGAGGAACGCATATCAGGCTCAGAAACTATCTCGATAAGCGGAACACCGCAGCGGTTAAGGTCAACAAGTGATACACCATGGAACTTGTCAGAGTGGAGAAGCTTACCTGCGTCCTCCTCGATGTGTATTCTTGTGATACCTATTCTTCTTTCCTCGCCGTCAACAAGGATATCAACATAACCCTTGCCGCAGAGAGGAACTTCTGCCTGTGATATCTGATAAGCCTTTGGCAGGTCAGGGTAGAAATAGTTCTTTCTGTCCTGCTTGCAGACACGGTTTATCTCACAGTTGAGTGCGTGACCCATTCTTATTGCATAATCAACTACCTTTTCGTTAAGAGTAGGCAGTGTGCCAGGCATACCCATGCAGATAGGGCAAACCTGTGAATTGACTTCAAGACCGAACTGGTTCTTGCAGTCGCAGTATATTTTAGACTCGGTATTAAGCTCAGCATGAGTTTCAAGACCGATTACAACTTCGTAGCCTTTTACCATTTTTGTGACCCCTTTCCTTAAAGCTCAGGCATTTTGAATCCGCCAACAAGCTGCTCATAAGCATAAGCTGTGTTAAGCAGACGCTGCTCTGTAAACTTTCCACCGATAAGCTGCATACCAACAGGCAGACCCTTGTCGTCATATGCACAAGGAATGCTTATTGCAGGCAGACCTGCAATGTTCACTGTAACAGTGCAGACATCGTTTGCGTACATTTTAAGGGGATCGTCAGTGTTTTCACCGATCTTGAATGCTGTTGACGGAACTGTCGGAGTAGCGATAACGTCAACGTCAGCGAACTGAGATGCGAACTCCTGCATTATTCTCTTCTGAACGAGCTTTGCTTTCTTGTAGTAAGCGTCATAGAAACCTGATGAAAGCACGAATGTGCCTAGCATTATTCTTCTCTTTACTTCGTCGCCGAAGCCCTCTGAACGTGTTCTCTCGTACATATCAACAAGTCCGTCATATTCTTCAGCTCTGAAGCCGTATCTTACACCGTCAAATCTTGCAAGGTTTGAAGAAGCTTCTGCAGAAGAAATGATGTAGTATGATGAAAGTGCATAATCTGTAGAAGGCAGAGAAATCTCCTTTACAGTTGCGCCCTGCTTTTCAAGCTCTTTCACAGCATTCATTACAGACTGCTTAACGAATGGGTCGATACCCTCGCCAAAATACTCTTTTGGTATACCTATCCTCAGACCCTTTACGTCAGCCTTGAGGTCAGCCGCAAAATCAGGATACTCTCTATAGGAAGAAGTAGCGTCATACTTGTCATGACCAACGATAGCGGACTGTACCATAGCAACGTCCTTTACGCACTTGCCAAGAGGTCCGATCTGATCCAGTGATGAAGCGAAAGCAACAAGACCGTATCTTGAAACGCTGCCGTATGTAGGCTTCAGACCTACAACGCCGCAGTATGAAGCAGGCTGTCTGATAGATCCGCCAGTGTCAGAGCCAAGAGTAACGATAGCCTCTCTTGCTGCAACAGCCGCAGCAGATCCGCCTGATGAACCGCCAGGTATCCTCTCTGTATCAAATGGGTTTTTAGTAGGCTTAAAATGTGAGTTCTCGGTTGATGAACCCATAGCGAACTCGTCCATGTTGAGCTTGCCTGTTACAACGATATCGTCAAGCTTGTTCATTACAGTCGCATTGAAAGGCGGAACATAATTGCCAAGCATTTTTGATGCACAAGTTGTTCTCAGGCCCTTTGTTGAGATATTGTCCTTGATACCAACAGGTATACCGGCCAAAGGTGAAAGCTCCTCGCCCTTTGCAAGCTTTTCATCTATCTCAGCGGCTTTTTTCATAGCGTTTTCTTCGTCAAGTGTCAGATAAGCGTCTACCTTGCCCTCAACTGCTTTTATTCTGTCAAAAACAGACTTTGTAAGCTCTGCGGAGCTTATTTCCTTGTTCTTTATCATTTCTGACAAGTCGCAGGCATTTCTTTCAAAAAGTTCCAATTATAACACTCCTTACTCTACTGTTTTAGGCACGACAAGACAGCCTGCCTTTACCTGAGGAGCGTTCTGCATAAGCTCCTGTCTTGTGAATTTATCCTGAACAGCCACGTCTTTTCTGAGTATCATCGGGTTGTCAGGGTCAAGGGTCATTTCGTCCTGAATGTCGGGGAGCTTTTCAACCATTCCCACGATGTTTTCCATTTCTGACTCAAACTTATCAAGCTGATCGTCTTCGATGCGAAGTCTTGCCAGCTTGGCAATGTGTTTAATGTCAATGTTCATTTTACATTCCTCCTGTTTTATTTATATAAAAAGATATTATCTTATTTTATCATATCCTTGAACTGTTCTTCGGTGATTATTTCGATACCGAGCTGCTGAGCTTTATCAAGCTTGCTTCCTGCTTCCTCACCTGCAAGAACATAGTCCGTTTTTTTGGACACTGAGCCGCTTGCCTTGCCACCGTATTTCTCAATGAGTGCTTTTGCTTCGCTCCTTTTCAGTGTCGGCAAAGTGCCTGTGAGAACAAAAGTCTTTCCTGCAAAGCGGTCGTCTATCTGTATCTTCTCATACTTAGTGTTTATCCCACATTCTTTGAGCCTTTGGATAAGCTCTATCATATGCTCTTCATGGAAAGCGTTGTAAACGCTTTGCGCCATTACGCCGCCAAAGCCGTCTATCTCGGATATCTGCTCAGCGGAAGCGTTCATGATGTTGTCAAGGTCGCCGAACTTGTCGCACAGAAGCTTCGCAGAAGCCTGTCCGATATTTCTTATGCCCAGACCAAACACCAATCTGTCCAAAGAATTGGACTTTGACTTTTCTATAGCACTAAGCAGATTGTTCACTGATTTTTCCTTGAAGTTGTCAAGCTGTAAAAGCTTGTTTTCGCTCAGAGTGTAAAGGTCAGCCACAGAGGTGATAAGCTTGTTGTCAAGAAGGGTGTGAACTATCTGCGGACCAAGACCGTCAATGTTCATTGCCCCCTTTGAAGCAAAGTGAACGATGCTTCTGAATATCTGCGCAGGACATTCAACGTTCGGACACCTTACCGCCGCTTCTTCCTCGGACTTCACAAGCTTTGTTCCGCATACAGGACAGCACTCAGGGAGCGTGAAAACTCCGTCGCCATGTTTTTCCACAGAACCCAGCACCTCAGGGATTATATCTCCTGCCTTGCGCACCTTGATGATATCCCCCACGGAAATGTTTTTCTCTCTTATAAAATCCTGATTGTGTAGGGTCGCCCTTGAAACGCTAGTGCCTGCAAGAAAAACAGGCTCAAACACGGCCACAGGTGTTATAGCACCAGTTCTGCCCACGTTAAGCTCTATATCAAGCAGCTTTGAGGTCTTTTCCTCAGGCGGAAACTTGTAAGCCACAGCCCACTTTGGCACTTTTGCGGTTGCACCAAGTATCTCACGCTGTCTGAAATCGTCAACCTTTATAACAACGCCGTCAATATCGAATGGCAGGTCAAAACGCTTTTCTCCGATAGCCTTTATGCAGCCTATGACCTCATCAGCGGTAGACACACGCTTGTAATCAGGGATAGTCTTGAATCCCAGTGTTTTCAGATAGTCCAGAGACTCCTTGTGGGAAGTAAGCTCCTTGCCCTCTATCTGCTGAACATTGAACACAAAGATATCAAGCTTTCTTTTTGCCGCTATCTTAGGGTCTTTCTGTCTAAGAGAACCTGCGGCAGCGTTTCTAGGGTTTTTGAAAGGCTGCTCGTCATTATCCTCCTGCTCTTTAACAAGCTTCAGAAAAACATTTCTCGGCATATATGTTTCACCTCTGACTTCTATCAAAGGCAGTTCCTCGTTTATTTTTATAGGAATGGACTTTACAGTTTTCAGATTAGAAGTAACGTCCTCGCCCACAAAGCCGTCACCACGGGTAGAACCTATGGCAAGCTCACCGTTGTGATATTCAAGGGATACCGAAAGTCCGTCTATTTTCGGCTCAACAACGAATTGCGGCTTATCCACAGCCTGCTGAACTGTCTCAATAAAGCTTCTCACCTGTTCAAAGGAAAAAACGTCCTGCAAAGAACCCATTTGCACACGGTGTGTGACTTTCTCAAATATTGATATCGCCTTGCCGCCTACACGCTGAGTAGGGGAGTCGCTTCTGATAAACTGCGGAAACTGCTCCTCAAGACCCTTTAGTTCCTGCTGGAGCATATCGTATTCATAGTCTGTGATCTCGTTCCTGTCCTCAACATAGTAAAGCTGAGAGTGATAATTCAAAAGCTTCACAAGCTCGTCTATACGTTTTTTAGCGTCCTGTTCGTTCAAAATAACACAACTCCATTTCTGCCAACTTTTTACGGCATATCATACGCAGGGCAATACCACATAAGGATTGTACGCAAGATGCGTAGCCAGATTTTTCGTTAGCTTGTATAGAAACGACGCAGGAATACTTCCGTATTTCAAGGAGTTTCTGTGCGAGATAACGGAAAATCTGCAAGCAGATTGCGTGCAAAGCCGTTAGGCGTGCCTTATGCGGTATTGCCCTTTATATTATACCATAATTGCTGGTGAAATACAAGCCTTTTTTCTATAAACTGCGAAAAAATCAGCCTTTTTCCTTGCTTAAGTACATATCAGGTATCTCCCCTACGATAACAGTTTCGCTTACGGGATAGTCATATCTCACCACGATATCCGTAGAGTGTGCAGGAAGAATGGCTGTCATTTCTATGGTCACAGTGAGATAGAGGCTGTATTTTGTCTGATTTATCCCTGCTTCCGTTAAATCGCTTTTAAGCTCTGTTTTTGCCGCACCTATCTGATGAAGCCGCAGTGGTATGTCAAAACCTCTGCCTGTGAGGATATTTATTCCTGAAAGTGTGCCGATGGGTACGCTGAGTTTTGTACCCTCAAGCTGTGAAAGGCTTTCGTTCACAGCTTTTGAAACACTGCTTTGAAGCCTGTTCACAGCGTTCGTGTCGCTGTTTATAGATGTTATCCTGCCGTCAGTTTCAGATATCTTTATATAACTGCTCTGGGGCAGTTTTTCAAGCTCTCTGTTTATGGCCGCATTTATCACGTCAAGTGCCGCCTGCTTGCTTTCAAACTCGCTTATTTCGCTGATGTGCCTTGAAAGCTGTGCAAAAAACACCGTCGTGAGCAGTGCAAGAATAATAACGACAGCAAGAATTATGTATGAAATTTTGTTCTTGAAAGAACGTTTGTGAACGCTCAAAAAAATCACCGCCTTTGGCTTATTATATACCAAAATGCGGTGATATGTGATTATTTTACTTTAATTCAACGATAGTTACGCCGTCCTCGCCCTCGCCGTAAACGCCTTTTCTGAATGATTTTACAGACGGGTGGTGTTTAAGCGCGCGCCTTATGGCGTCACGGAGAATACCAGTGCCTCTGCCGTGGATTATGGTGAGCATCGTCACTCCTGACATGATAGCGTCAGAAATAAACTGCTCCATTTCGTGAACGCCTTCGTCTGCGGCATAGCCCCTGATATCAAGCTCGGTGGATACCTTTCGTGTCATACGGCTCTCAATGCCGCTTTTGGATACACCGCCTTTTTTAACAGGCTTCTTTGTTTGCTTTTGCGGCTGTTGTTTTTCAATAAGCTGAAGCTTCTTTACATCTATCTTGGTTTTCATTATGCCTGCCTGAATGAAGCACATTCCGCTGTTGTCAGGGGGCGTTATAATGATACCCTTTCTGTTTGTGTCAACGATAAGCACGTTGTCGCCCTTTTTCAGCGGCCTTGGCAGCACATATCCCTCGTTCCTGCTTTCAGAAACAGGGTTAGCCTCGCTGTATAGCTTGTTCATTGTGGACTTCTGCTTGTGCCTTGCGTCAATGGCTTTCTGAGTGAAGTTTGGATTTTCTTTCTCTTTTCTCAGCTTGTCAAGTTCGTCAACAAGCGCCTGCGACTCACGCTGAACACGATTTACGATCTGCTGAGCCTCACGTCTTGCCTTTTCAAGCTCGGCTTCTTTCTGATCGTAGAATTTTTCTTTCTGCTCTGCAAGCTCTTTTCTGAGAGCCTCGCTTTCCGCACGGTATTTCTCCGCAAGCCTGTTGTTTTCTTCAAGCTGTATTCTTGTGCGTTCAAGATTGTCTATGATAGTTTCAAACTTTCTGTTATCCTCAGAAATAAGCGACTCAGCGTACTTGATTATATCCTTGTCGATACCAAGACTTTCAGAGATAGCAAAAGCGTTGGACTTACCGGGTGAGCCTATGATAAGCCTGTATGTCGGGTGCAAAGTCTGCACGTCAAACTCGCATGAAGCGTTCTCAACGTCAGGAGTGTCGATAGCGTACATTTTAAGCTCCTGATAGTGAGTAGTTGTAACAAGGGTCGCACCGAATATCCTTATGCGTTCGATTATAGCTACCGCCAGCGCAGCACCCTCCACAGGGTCAGTGCCTGAACCAAGCTCGTCAAGAAGCACAAGGCTTTCGCTGTCTGCTTCGTCAAGTATGGTCTTTACTCTGCTTATGTGAGAGGAGAATGTAGACAGATTGTTTTCTATAGACTGCTGGTCGCCGATATCAACAAGCACGTTTTTATATACAGATATCCTGCTTCCGTCTGACGCAGGAATGAGCAGACCGCACATTGTCATAAGCGTGAGCAGACCCACAGTTTTAAGCACAACTGTCTTACCGCCCGTGTTAGGACCTGTTATTATCAGGGAGTGATAGTCAGTGCCAATAGAAAAGTTTATAGGCACGACCTTTTTCGGGTCGATAAGAGGGTGACGTGCCTTGTTCAGCACAATAACTCCGTCATTGGATATCTCAGGGAGCATTGCTCTCATTTTTGCACCGAGGTTTGCCTTTGCAAAATAAAGGTTAAGCTCTGTTACCGCATTGTAGTTTGAAATGAGCTGGTCTTTCATTTCGGCACATTCCATGGAAAATTCAGCGATTATCCTGTGTATCTCGTCCTGTTCCTGACCCTGCAAAATTCTGATATCATTGTTTGCCTCCACAACTGACATAGGCTCGATAAAAAGCGTTGAGCCTGTTGCGGAGGTGTCATGAACAAGACCGCTGACATTGCCCTTGAACTCAGTCTTTACCGGAAGAACGAAACGTCCGTCACGCATTGTGACAATGCTCTCCTGCAAATATTTCTGAGTGCTCGGGGATTTTATCATCTTGTCAAGTGTCTCTCTTATCTTAAGCCCTGAACGTGTTATCTTCTGTCTTATGCTTCTCAGCTCCGCACTTGCGTCGTCAGAAAGCTTTGTTTCATCTATGATAGCCGTTTCAAGTCGCTGCTGCAGATACTTGTTTGGATAGAGCATTTCAAAGAGATATGAAAGGGAAGTGTCCTTGTTCTCACACTGCTCATACCAGTGGTGAAGCTCATAGGTCTGCGCAAGCAAGCGTCTTATCTGGATAAGCTCGCCCAAAGAAAGCACACCGCCTGCCTCGGCCCTTTTGATGTAAGTTGATACGTCATTTATGTTGTAGAAATTCGGCGTGCCGTATCTTACGCTGAGTTCAAGGGCTTCGGCGGTCTTGCCTGTTTCTTTCTTGACCGTGTAAAGATCAGAACAAGGCTTTATCCCCAAAGCCATTTTTTTCGTTTTTTCGTTGGAGCATTCTTTTGAAAGCATTTCAAGAATTTTGTTCAGCTCCAATGAATCGTAAAATCTTTCGTCCATTATATATACCTCAAAATATGACAATAGGCAAAGCTACGCAATGCCTACAAAAGTCTGTAAAAATCAAGCGACGGAAACTTGCCTTTCAGATTATATCTAACAAACCGCTCTGTAAAAGCCGTCAGCTTTTTCTGATATCTTTCGCTTATCTTGAAAGCAAAAAGCCGCTCATATTCCGTCAGTGCAATAAATCGGACTATGTATAGCATAGTCCTGTCTAATTCAATATCGTAAATGCTGTCAGGATTGTAACAGCACTTGTCACACTCCAAGACACCTGTTGACAGATTGAAGTGCATAATGTCAGCTTCATACGCCATGCACACTGAACAGCCAAGAAGCGCAGGTCTTAATCCTGCTTCGCACAGCAGACGAAACTCAAATATAGATTTGAGAAGTTCGCTATCTCTGTCGCCCTTATCGAGAAAATAAAGTGTGTTCAGAGTCAGCCGCATTATCTCGTCACAGCCGCTTTCCTCTGTTCGTATATACATGAGAAGCTCAGAAAAGTAAGAGGCAAGAGCCGTTTTCTTAGGGTCGAGCCTGATGTTGTAAAAAAGCTTCTCTGATTCACTGCTGTTGAGAAAAAACATTGATTGGTCTTTAGCGTTCTTCTTTTCATCAACGCACAGCTTAGAGTATGCAAAAAGCTGCGTTGATGACGCATTTTTCGTGCTTTTCCTGCCACCACGAACAAATATATCTATGACTCCACGCTCTGCTGTGAGAACAGTGACGGATTTGCTTGTTTCGCCCCTGTCATTTTCCCTCAGTATCAGTCCCATAAAGGTCAGCATTGTCAGTATCCTCTTTTCTGTGTGCGGCATATGTGAGATAATCCTCTATCCTGCCGCTTTCAAAGAACTTGTCCCATAAAGTCATGATATTCACCGCCTTACTGATATTATCAGCTTTTTTGGCGGTCATTATAAGCGGAAAAATATGTTGCCTTTATTCCAAACCGAAATTCTTTATCATGCCCTCACGGTTTCTCCAGCCCTCTTTTACCTTAACCCAACACTGGAGATTTACTTTTATCTGGAAGAAATCTTCAAGGTCAGCTCTTGCTTCCTGACCTATCTTTCTAAGCATAGAGCCGCCTTTTCCAATAAGGATACCCTTGTGTGACTCTCTCTCACAGTAAATAGTAGCGGTAACGTCAAGTATAGCTTCACCGTTTCTATTTTCACGCTCGTTAAGCTGTTCGATAGTCACAGCTATGCCGTGAGGAACTTCGTCATTAAGGTTATTGAGTGCCTTTTCTCTTATTATCTCAGCCATTATGACCTTTTCAGGCTGGTCTGTGAATTTATCATCAGGGAAGTAGTGCGGACCCTCCACAGCATTCTTTTCAAGATCTTCCATAATAATATCGAGACCGTCCTTTTCAAGAACGCTCACTGGTACGATATCTATAAAATCAAAAAGCTTTGAATACTCTGCTATCACTGCGATAAGATCCTCTTTGTTTTCAAGAAGATCTATCTTGTTCAGCACAAGTATCACCTTAGTCTTGCCTGTCTTGAAGCCCTTTACAAGCTCACGCTCGTTTTCGGATATTTTCTTTGTGCAGTCAGCCATAAGTATAATAAGGTCAACCCCTGCAACAGACTCGTTCACAGCGTTGAGCATATGCTCGGAAAGCTTGTTTTTAGCCTTGTGCATACCAGGTGTGTCCATGAAAACGAACTGTGTTTCTCCCTTTGTGAGAACACCTGTTATCTTTGTTCTTGTTGTCTGCGGCTTGTCGCTCACTGCGGCTATCTTTTCGCCCACAAGTGCGTTTAGCAATGAGGATTTGCCTGCGTTCGCACGTCCAACAATGGTGACGAACGCATTTTTTGAATTTGCATTTTTCTTGTTCATATATATTTTTCCTTATCTTTTTTATCTTTGTCAGCAGGCGTTTTGAACACCCATACGAGCCACAGTATCACACCTGCGGCTAAAGCTATCCCTAGCCATATGTTTCTTGCAAAATAAGAGGCTATAGCCATAAAAGCATAATAGTCCCAGAATATCCTTATTCCCACAGCCACAGAAGCTACCGCCGCAATGAGAACAGCCCCTGCCGCACAGTCTTTAGCCTTTTTAGCAAGGGGGTTTTTATCTTTACACGCCATATCCACAGCGGCTTCAACAGCCGTGTTCACAAGCTCTAGTGAAATAACAAGCCCTATGCAGATATAAACTGCGGCAGTTTCGGCGGCGCTAAGTCCGTAAAATCGCATAAGCAGTATCACAAGCACTGCAACGCCAATGTGAAAACGCATATTGCGCTCTGTTTTTATGCAGCTCACAACGCCCTCAAAGGCATAAACAAAGCCCTTGAAGAAACGTCCTATCCCTGTTTTACCTGTGTTCATGCTCGCCTAAGAAAGTGGCGTCACGGGATATGCCCAGATTGCCAAGTATAGCTTCTTCCTTTTCACGCATTATCCTCTCCTGAAGATTGCTTTCTTCATGGTCATAGCCAAGGAGATGAAGCATTGAATGTACTGTCAAAAAACCTATCTCTCTTTCAAGAGAGTGACCATATATCTCAGCCTGACGGTAAGCAGTTTCAAGGCTTATGACTATATCTCCCAGCAGGTAAGCGCCTGTTTCGTGGTTCATGTCAAAATCACCGTTCTCGCCAAGAGGAAAGCTCAGCACGTCTGTTGAGCGGTCTATGTTTCTATGCTCCTTGTTAAGCTCATGTATCTGCTCGTCATTCACAAAAGATACAGAAACTTCAAAATCATCATTGTGGCCCTCATATTCCAAAACAGCATGGCAACAGCGTCTTACAAGAAGCCTTATGCCAACAGGTATCTTTACCTCTGTCTGGTTGTTGGTTATCATTACTTTTACCTTGCCCATTACTTTTTCACATTCCTTTTTTGTTATATTTTTCATAAGCAAGGATTATGTCCTGCACAAGCTTGTGACGGACAACGTCCTTGTCGGTAAATCTGTTTATTGATATATCGTCAATGCCTTTGAGTACGTTCATTGCCTGAATAAGTCCTGACTTTCTCTGGTCAGGCAGGTCTATCTGCGTTATATCGCCTGTTATGACTATCTTTGAGTTGAATCCAAGACGTGTAAGGAACATCTTCATCTGCTCGTGAGTGGTGTTCTGCGCTTCATCAAGGATAATGAAAGAATCGTCAAGAGTACGTCCTCTCATGTATGCCAGCGGAGCGACTTCGATACAGCCACGCTCCTGCTGTTTAGCGAAAGTGTCAGGACCGAGCATTTCAAAAAGTGCGTCATAAAGCGGTCTGAGATATGGGTCTACCTTACATTGCAGGTCGCCCGGAAGAAAGCCCAGCTTTTCTCCTGCTTCAACCGCAGGACGTGTGAGGATTATCTTCTCTACCTCGTGCGCCTTGAAAGCCTTTACCGCCATTGCCACCGCAAGATAAGTCTTGCCCGTTCCCGCAGGACCAATGCCCATGACGATAGTCTTTTTCCTTATTGCTTCAACATATCTTTTCTGACCGAGAGTTTTCGGCTTGACGAGCTTTCCGCTCACTGTTACGCACACGCCGTCATCAGACATATGCTTTATCTCATACTGCTTGCCCTCACGCACAAGTGTGAAAACATATCTTATAGTCTGCTCAGTGATAGCCTCGCCCTTGTTGATAAGAGCAATAAGACTGTTTATAGCCTCCGAGGCGTTAAATACGTTCTCCTCATCGCCTGTTATCTTGATATCGTCACCTCTGCTGAGAATCACAACATTATACTCTTTTTGGATAAGATTAACATTCTCGTCATAATTGCCGAAAAGGCTGAGTACAGTTTCCATTCTGTCCACGCTGATAAGTTTTTCCGCCATTAGCACAACTTCCTCTTTTTTGTTCTGATATACCTATTATACAAAGCTATTATATCACATTTTTCCTCTGATTGCAACAATCTCAGTAAGATTTAACACTTTTTTTATGCACCTTTTCACACTTTTTGATCATTTCTTAATAAAAAATTCCACCTCTCTGCAAAGCTCGCCATATAGGGTGTATGTTACAGTAGCGGTTACTCCGTTTTCTGTCACATTATCCTCCACTTGCCGGTCTTTAATCTCATAGTCTGAGAGAAAATTTTCCTCATATAAATACGCCTTTTCATGAACGGCGTCAAGTGCCTGCTGTTCTGTCAGGGTGTCTTGTGAAAATTTATATTCTTCAAGTTCGCAGGTGGTTATGCCAAAAGGCATTTCAAGCCCGAAAAGCGACAGAGGAGAATATCTCTGCTCATTTTTCCAGTAACCCTCAGGCTTTGAGAAAAAAAGAGGGATATCAGCGTCAAACACAGTGAAAAAACGCTTTGTATCTCTCTTGCCTGTCGTCTTTTCTGTCTTGTCCTCAAAGGGTTGTGTGAATGTGACAGTGCGCTCAAAAGTGCCTAGTATCTTACCCTTTGAGCGTGCATAGCTTGTCTTTGTTTCAACGTTTTCCTTGCCGTCTATCCAGCTTGATTTTGATGTGATGATCTCACCGCCTACAACGATATCGCCCTTTGTCACACCGCTTCCCACTGGTATCTTTAGCTGTCCGTCATAAACCTCGACTTTTTCGATAACTCCGTTTTCGCAGGCAACAAGATTTGAGGGATAGCGGTTTGACTCACGCTTTGTGTCACCCTCAGTTTCGATAACGTCGATTATCAGCGTGTCACCCTTGCGTGTTATGCCTGCCCATGATATGCCCTCCACTTTTTGCTTTAAGGCACGTTCTGTGACTATAAGATCAATGCTTGGGATATAAGTGCCGGTTTCAACGCCCTCCTCTTTAAGCACCGACATAACGCCTTTTCTGATATTTTCATCATCACTGAGTATGTCAAACCTCACCACCACGTTTGATAGATAGAAGCACGAAAGCATGACAGCCGCAGTGCCTATGACAAGTCCTCCTCTTCCGAAAAAACGTTTTGCAAGAACAAAGCTTCCGTGACGTTTTGTGGCGGTGTATTCAAGCCCAAGTTCATCGCATAGTCTTTCAAGTGCCTTACAGTGTTCCGCAGGCATACGCAAAGTGAGCTTTCCGTTCTTTTCACACATTTTGCTAACGGGAAGCTTTTTTGACATTATCCTGCGGAAAAACTTGGTGAAGCTGTCCCCTGTGATAACATAATCTATATAACCGAAAATCATTATCCTCTCTCCCTGATACTTCTTGACACAAGCTTGACCGACTCTATTTTTCCTCTTATCTCCACGCTGTCGGAGCAGAAATTTGACATTGTTAGTCCGCTGCCCCATATCTCTATCTCAAAAGAGCCTGTCAGCACCTTTGCCATTATCTCGCTGCACTCAACTATCTGCTTGCAGTTTTCGATAACGGCGGCTCTGTCGTCAGTTATGCTTATGTATGAGCTTAGTGCGGTCAATTCTTTTGTCATGCCGAAAAAGCTTAAAAATGGTATCTTCTTCATTTTTGCGTCCTCCGTTCATTGTCTTATGCTTAATTATATTATTAGACAGACTGACATATACTTAAAAAGTAAAAGTAGGGAGGTAATAAAAATGTTGAAAAGACTTGCAAAGGAGCTTTGCGTATACATACTTGCGGGGGTGGTCATATGGTTCTGCATTATCACCATATCAGGGGGCGAGAGCGTAAAGCTTGGTATCTCCGAAGCCGTTGACCGCTGTATGAATATCATAATCCCGTCGCTGTTTGTTTTTATGGCATTGTCACAGATACTTGTTTCAAGTGGGCTTTACTACTGCGTTTCAATGCCTTTTTATCCTATATCGAGATTTATAATGGGCATACCGCCTCAGCTTTTCTTTGTATTTCTTCTTGGCAATACCGCAGGCTATCCTGTGGGAGTAAAGCTTCTTTCGGATCTGTGTCAGAGAAAGATAATATCCAAGCGTACTGCAAAGATAATGTCCTGCTTTTGCTGCTGTGGAGGGCCTGCTTTTTATTCTGGTACAGTGGGTCTTGCGGTGTTTGGTTGTACAGGAGCAGGCATTGCAGTGTTCGTATCCATACTAGCGGCAAATTTTCTCACTGCACTTGTTCTCGGCAGAGCTATAAATGAGGATAAGAAAACATCAAAGCCGACTTTCAGACTTGACGGCAGAATGTTCACCGACAGCGTTATCTCAGCAGGAAAGTCGCTTTTTGTTATCTGCGTTATGATAGTCTTTTTCGGAGCGTTTATGTCCTCTCTTGAATACTGCGGAGCGTTCAGCTTTCTGAAAAATGCGTTTTCACTGTCAGAAAACGAGCTTGTGCTTGTGAAAAGCTGTCTTGAAATAACCTCTCTCACTGAGCTTTCGGGAAGTCCATTTTATCTTCTGCCATTTATAGCTGCTGTCTGCTCCTTCGGTGGTTTGTGTGTGATTATACAAATATCTGCACTTG
Organism: Ruminococcus sp. CAG:57; assembly: GCF_000435935.1. NCBI lineage: Bacteria > Bacillati > Bacillota > Clostridia > Eubacteriales > Oscillospiraceae > Ruminococcus > Ruminococcus sp. CAG:57. The sequence goes on from NZ_FR890738.1 coordinate 26,092, forward strand.
GCGTGGATTTCTCCCTTGTGCCGTTTTTTATCTCACGTTTGACATCAGCCTTTTTGTCTGCTGTCATATGCCGTTTTATCTATCCTTTCTTTATTCCTGATTCAGTTTTGACTTCTGTTACAAATAATGTTAAATTCGTCAAAGTGAACAATTTTGTTCCCTCATTTTGCTTGATTATGATGATTTTATTACTAACTTTGAAGAAAAGACTAGCATTTTCTAAAACAGTATGATATAATTAATAACAAATGAAAAAAGATTAACTTATCTTAAAGGAGTTGTATAAATCATGGCAAAGAAGAGCTATTTTGGTAACAGAATTTCACCGTCATGTTCTTACTGCCTTTTCGGCAACAGATCAAGAGAAGGAAATAAGGTCCTTTGTGAGAAGCAGGGTCTGGTAGACGCTGATTATAGCTGTAAGAAGTGGGTCTATGATCCTATCAAGCGTGTTCCAAAGAAACAGCTTAACATTCCAAATCAGGAAGACGATGTTATCTGATACATAAAATGTGCCGTACATTTTTTGGGTGTACGGCTTTTATATTGCAAAAAATCCGCAGAGCGTTTTGTTTCGCCCTGCGGATCTTTCTATCTTATATCTTTATATCTTTTTTATCTTCGTGTAATTTGCCATTATCTTCTTTGTACCACGATTATCGAATGCTATCTCAACAAGAGTATCGTTAGCCATAGGTTTTGAACTTAAAACAGTGCCTTCACCGAATATCTTGTGCAAAACTCTGTCGCCTGGTGCAAAAGTTTCAGTATTAACAGAAAAATTGCTCTTATCAGCCTTTCGCTGAGCCAATTGCTGTTGCAGGCTCATGCTGTGAGGCTTTTCATAGCCGTTGAGATAAGGTGAAGCCTTTGTTTCCTCGGCTTGCTTTTCTATGCAATCGGCAGGAAGCTCTTTTATAAAGCGTGATATCCTGTTTCTGTCAGTACGACCATAGAGCATACGCTCCTCTGCGTGGGTAAGATAAAGCTTTTCCTTTGCTCGTGTCACCGCAACATAGGCAAGTCTGCGTTCCTCTTCCGTGTCAGCTTCTGATTCAAGACTTCTTGATGATGGGAAGATATTGTCCTCCATGCCCACAACAAAAACTATGGGGAACTCAAGACCCTTTGCAGAGTGCATTGTCATAAGCACAACATAGTCAGCATCAGAGTCGAGATTGTCAACGTCAGTGTAAAGTGATATTTCCTCCAAAAATCCCGACAGCGACGGCTCGTCAGCATTTTCTTCATAGCTTGACATAGTGGATTTAAGCTCGTTGATGTTTTCAAGACGTGTAAGACCCTCGTCGCCCTGCATTTCAAGATGACGCTTGTAGCCTGTCATATCAAGAAGCTTGTCCAAAAGCTCCGCAAGTGGCAGAGTGTCAGAAAGCTCAGTAAGCTCTGAGAGCATATCGCCCACAGGCATAAGCTGTTTTGAACGCTTCACAAGGGGTGCAAGCATATCGGCTTCCTGCATGATGTGGATAGGTGAATCCCCAAGGTCTGAGGTTATCTGCTCAAGAGCGTTTACAGTGGCTTCGCCGATACCACGTTTCGGCTCGTTGATTATTCTTCTCAGACGGAGAAAGTCGAAATGGTTGTTTATAACAGAAAGATAAGCGAGGATATCCTTTATTTCCTTTCTGTCATAGAATTTCAGACCGCCTATTATTTTATATGGTATTCCACTTTGTATGAACGTCTGCTCCAAAGCGTTCGATTGTGCGTTCATTCGGTAGAGAATGGCATGGTCATTGTATTTTCTGCCCTTGTTTATGTCCTCTAAAATAGTGTCAGCCACGAATTTTGCTTCACTGCGTTCGCTTGAAGCCTTGTAGACTGTTACCTTTTCACCGTCACCCGAAGCTGTCCACAGATTTTTACCCTTTCTTCCCTGATTGTTGCTTATAAGCTGATTTGCGCAGTTAAGAATGTTCTGTGTTGAACGGTAATTCTGTTCAAGCTTTATAACATCAGTGTCAGCATTGCAGTCGAACTGCTCCTCGAAGTTGAGGATGTTCTCGATAGTCGCACCACGGAACTTGTAGATACTCTGGTCGTCATCACCCACAACGCACAGGTTGTTATACTTCTGTGACAGCAGCGAAACAAGTCTGAACTGAGCCTTGTTGGTGTCCTGATACTCGTCTACCATTATATATTTATACAAGTTCTGATAGTGGTCGAGGACGTCAGGAAACTGCTCAAAAAGCTTGACTGTGTGGCAGATCATGTCGTCAAAGTCCATAGCGTTTGCGGCTTTGAGCTTCTTCTGATAGTGCTTGTATACCTTGCCTATGGTCAGATTACGATAATCTCCTGCGGCTGAGGCGATGTATTCATCAGGCTCTTGGAGCAGGTCTTTAGCGTGGGATATCTCGCTGAGTATCGTTCTCGGTGGAAACATCTTCTCGGATATGCCAAGCTCTCTCAATATGCTTTTTACAGTTCTCTGAGAATCGTCAGAATCATAAATGGTGAAACTGCTTGAAAATCCAAGCTTGTCACATTCTCGCCTGAGTATCCTTGCGCAGGCGGAGTGGAAAGTCGCCGCCGTTATGCCTTGACCTGCCTCTCCCAACATTCCTGCAAGACGTTCTTTAAGCTCGCCTGCCGCCTTGTTTGTGAACGTGATAGCAAGTATGCTCCACGGCTTTATGCAGTCATATGCCACAATGTCTGCGAGGGTAGAAGCGTCATTTGTCTTGCCGTCAATGTAGTCTTTGAGAAACTGTATGTCCTGCTCAGAGGGCGTGCCGTATGTCTGCTCTGTGTTGTATGCGTTGCCGAAGTATATCATGTTTGCGATGCGGTTTACCAAAACAGTGGTCTTGCCGCTTCCTGCTCCTGCCAGTATAAGGAGAGGTCCTTTTATTTTGAACACAGCCTTGCGCTGTTGGTCGTTCATTCGTGAAAAATATTTTTCAAGTGCTTTTCTTTTAAGAGCCGTAAACTGCTCCATTATATACACCTCCGTAGAATTTCTTTTATGCCGCATCCTACATTATAGCATATTTTTTCTATCTTGAAAAGGGCGGTGGCAAATTTTTTTCACATGAATAACAGTGGGTATGTTTTCCAATAATACATTAAATCAAATATTATGAACGGAGGAACATATATGAAAGCTGTTGTTTTATGCGGAGGACGTGGAGAAAGATTGATGCCCATGACAGACAGGCGACCTGCGGCTCTTCTGAGATTATGCGGAAAAGAAATTCTGCTTTTTACTCTTGAAATGCTGGAGAAAGCAGGCTTTGAAGAAGCTGTCCTTGCGGTGGGCTATGGCTCTGAACAGGTAGAAAGGCTTCTTGATGAAAAATACTCAGGTAAGATAAAGCTCCATATGATAAACACCGCAGGCAAAAGCACTGTGCAGGCTGTTAGAACAGCAATGTGCGATGAAACAGAAATTCTTGCCGTGGAATGTAACTGTATATGCACCCACCCTCTTGATGAGATCATAAAAGTTCATTTGAGCCACGATACTTTTTGTACGGCTCTGACTTATGATACTGAAAACAAACCTGCTGGCATATATATAGTGAAAAGAGAGCTTTTTGAAAGTCTTAATCCTGAAAAGCCTATGGATATGACGGAGGATATTATACCCGAGGCTGTGAAAAGTGGCGAAGCTGTCCTGCTTGACGGAAAAGGCTATTATAAAAGGATAACCACGCCTGAGGCTTTTCTCGATTGTCAAAGGCATATGCTTTACAACGAAAATATGCCACAAAGGCTGACGGAAAATAATTTCAGCGGTGCGGCAATAGGTGAGCCTGTTTATATAGGAGAGAACGTTTCTGTCATGTCAGGGTCGGTCATAGAAAGCGGAAGCGTCATAGACAATAACGCTGTTGTAAAGGGCGGCAAGGTGAACGGATATGTTGGCATAGGCTCGGTGATATCTGAACGCTGTGATATAAACAGTGCAGTGGTATGCCGTGGGGCTGTCCTTGACAGCGGTGTGAAGTGCGGTGAATATTCCGTCATAGGCGAAAAGGCTCATATCGCAAGTGAAGCCGTCATTGAAAAAGGCGTGGGCATATGGTCTGGAAAAACTGTTGAAAAGGGCGCAAGGCTTTATGAAAACGTGAAAAGATCATCTGACAGCCGACTGGTCATAGACGAAAACGGCGAGTGCAGTTTGTGGGGCGGTGAAGCCACAGCACAAAAGGCTATGCTTTTTGGACTTTGTGCCGCAAGCGCCGCAAAAAAAGGCGGAAGTATAGTGACAGCCTATGGCTCTGACGAAAGCCTTTTGCTCAAACAAGCCCTTGACTGCGGCATATGTCAGGCTGGAGTGAACGTGTACAGTATAGGCAGAGCAGGCATTTCAGAGCTTTCTTATGCTGTGAACAGATTTGGCGGAGAGTTCGGCATACTCATAGGCGCAAACATTTCAGGTCATGCAAGGCTTATTTCGGCTGGGGGAATGTTGCCTGATGAAAAGCTTCTTGACCGCATTGGAAGCATAGCTGACGACAGAGCTTATCGCAGTGTGGGGCTTTCTCAGACGGGTTGTGTGACAGATTTTTCAGCGGTGAGGGAGATATACGTCGCAGAGCTTGAAAAAATACTCCCTGATCGATTTAAAGGCGTAAATGTGGATATCCGCACATATGATGTTAAAAAGGCGACCCTTGCCGACAGACTTTTTCACGGCAGGAACGATATAGACGGTGAGCGTATAATATTCAATCTTTCCGCAGACGGCACAAAAGTATCAGCTTACAGTGAGAAAACAAGCTATGTCATGTGGGAAAAGCTGGTGGCAATGTATGCAGGGGTGTGCTTTGAAAAGGGGCTTGCGGTGGCATTGCCTGAGAATTTCCCCTCTAATGCCGATGCTACTGCTGAAGACCACTGTGGCAGGCTTTACCGATACGAAAACAACGCTGACATAGCAAAGGACGTTGCGGTTTCGACCCATAATATGTTTGCCTATGACGGACTTTACCTTGCGTCAGCGGTGACGTCTTATCTGTCAGAGCAGGGGATAACGCTACAAAAAGCTCTCTGTGATGTGCCTGACGCATACACTTCAAGCCGATTTGTGGGCATAACAATGAGCCGTGAAAACAAGGAAAAGATATTTTCAGAGCTTGGCTGTTCGGCAGAGGGTGAGATAACAATGGGCAAGACCCACGCAGTTATCAGACCGCTGAGGGATAAAAAAGGTATAACAGTGTTTGTAGAAAGTGTGAGCTGCGAGCAGGCGGCTGCCTTTTGCGAGGATATAACAAGCAGGATAAAGGGCATATTCAGATAAATGTAATAAATTGCTATTGACATTGAGATGAAAATGGAGTACAATATAATCAGATATTTTTGTTCGGACAAAGGCGGCTCATGCCGCTGTATTTAAACTGCGTTCATCACACCATTTTGTCTTTCTTTGAGGCTTTAAGCGTTTTTGACAGCACATGATAATAAAGCCCAAACGCAGCGGTATATTGAATCTAAACGGAAAAATCGAATATTATTTGAGCATGATAAAATGCAGCAGGAAGGAGATAATTGCTCCTGCCGTATGTTTGTGCTGCTTTTTTGCGGCATTTTGTGCCTTTGAAGGCTTAAAAGCGGAGTACAGCAGGGCAAAGTACATTATTTTATGAACGAAAAGAACAACACATTAAAAAATCCTACACAAAAACGTTTTTTTAGAAAAAAACAGAATAAGAGCGAGATACCTTTGGCTCAGGCTTCAAAAGAGCTTGACCGTGTAAAAAGTCAGAGAGCTTCGGGCAGTGTGAAAAAAACGCTTCAGCCGAGAAATGAAACTCCACAGAGAAAACCGCAGAATACTCAGCAAAGACGTCCAAGACCTGCGGCGAACAGAGTGAAAGAGCCTGTAAGAAGAACGCCTGTGAAGATAATCCCTCTTGGCGGTCTTAACGAGATAGGCAAGAATTTCACTGTTATCGAGTGTTCAAACGATATGTTCGTTATCGACTGCGGATTGGCATTCCCTGACAGTGAAATGCCTGGAGTTGATATCGTTATCCCTGATTTCTCATACGTTGAGAAAAATCAGGAAAAGCTCAGGGGCGTTGTGCTTACACATGGTCATGAGGATCATATAGGCGGTCTGCCGTATTTTCTGAAAAAATTCAACGTACCTGTTTACGGCACAAGGCTTACCCTTGGTCTTGTTGAGGGCAAGCTGAAAGAGCATGGGCTTCTGGAAACTGTAAAACTCAACGTTGTAACGCCAAGACAGACAGTTAAGCTTGGCTGTATGGCGGTGGAGTTTATAAGAGTAAATCACTCTATTCCTGATGCCGTGGGAATGGCTATCCATACCCCTGCTGGTGTGCTTATCCATACCGGTGACTTCAAGGTAGACTATACACCTATCGAGGGCGGTATAATCGACCTGCCTAGATTTGCAGAGCTTGGAAACAAGGGCGTTTTGGCTCTTATGGCTGACTCTACAAACGCTGAAAGACCCGGCTATACCATGAGCGAGCGCAAGGTTGGCGAAAGCTTTGTGAAGCTTTTCAACAAGGCTGAGGGCAAGAGGATAATCATTGCCACTTTCGCTTCAAACGTTCACAGAGTTCAGCAGATAATAAATAACGCTGTCACACACGGCAGAAAGGTAGCTGTGTCGGGCAGAAGTATGGTGAATGTTATCTCAAAGGGCATCGAGCTTGGCTATCTTAAAGTGCCTGACGGTGTGCTTGTGGATATCGACACTATATCGAGATATGCACCTGAAAAAATGGTCATCGTCACAACGGGAAGTCAGGGTGAGCCTATGTCGGCGCTTACAAGAATGTCGGCAAACGAGCATAGGAACGTTACTATCACTCCTATGGACTTTATCATAATCTCGGCTAATCCTATCCCCGGCAATGAAAAGTATGTCACAAAGGTAGTAAACGACCTTATGAGATTGGGTGCAGAGGTAATATATGAGTCAATGTACGAGGTACACGTTTCAGGACACGCTTGTCAGGAAGAGCAGAAATTGTTGCTTTCTATCACAAAGCCAAAGTTCTTTATCCCTGTACACGGTGAGTATAAGCATCTTATGAAACACAGAGATACGGCACTTTCTGTGGGAATCCCTGAGAGCAATATAATCATTGCTGATATAGGCAACGTTATCGAAACAGACGGCGTTGACATGAAGATAACAGGACAAGTGCCTGCGGGCAAGGTACTTGTGGACGGTCTTGGCGTTGGCGACGTTGGCGCAATAGTTCTCCGTGACAGAAAACATCTTGCTCAGGACGGACTTATCATTGCCGTGGCAACTATCGACAGGGCTTCGGGAGATATCCTTGCAGGGCCTGACGTGGTTTCAAGAGGCTTTGTGTATGTAAGAGAGAGCGAGGAGCTTATGACCGAAGCTCAGAAGCTTCTTACCGAAACACTTCAGGATTGTCTTGACAGAAATATGAAGGATTGGAATACCATAAAGGGCAGAATGAAGGACAATCTTTCGGACTTTATCTTCACAAAGACAAAGAGAAGTCCTATGATTTTGCCGATAATAATGGAATTATGACCGCCTGTCAACAGTGCGGTTGTTTATAGAAATGCAGGAGCTTTAAAATGAAAAGTAACAACGGATTACAGATCATAATAAGAATAACAGTGTGCGTTACCATGCTTTCGTCACTTATAGGCGCTTTTATGCTGCATTCTACTCCGTCTCACAGAGAGTCGGGCAGTGTGCTTATCCTAGTGTCTGTGGCGGCGGCTGTATTGTGGGTGCTTGAAGAAGTGGTTTTCCACAATCACACTCGCAAGTATGTGGCAAAGCTTTCCACGATGATCTCAAAGACGGAGAGAGATTCTCTCCTGAATTTTCCTGCTCCTGCTATAATAATCGACAGCGAAAACGTCATCGTGTGGTATAACAGACTTTTTGGCAGACAGGTCTACTCTGAGGAAGAGGCTTACGGCATTGACCTCACTGAGCTTATGAACATTGATATGGACAAGATATATTCCTCTGACGGCGACCTTGTGTGCATAAACGCCCATTTTTATAAGGCGAAGGCTATACACACCGATGTGAACGGTGAGCTTTCAATGGTCTATTTCAATGACGTTACCGATTATGTGGAGCTTGAATATGAGTTCAGAATGTCCCACAAGGCGGTAATAATCATAACTATCGACAACTTTGACGAGCTTATGTCAAATATCAGAGAGAGTGAAAAGGCTCACGTTGTTGTTGAGATAGAAAAGCTCATAGAGGAATTTTTGGAGAATACTACTGCGGTGTCAAAGAAAGTAGCAAGCGACAAGTTCTATGTTTATATGGAGGAACGCCACCTTGCACCTATAATCGAGCAGAGATTTAAGATACTCGAGCAGGCAAGAAAAATAGCCGTTGGCGAGCGTTCTAACCTTACATTGTCCATAGGTGTGGGCAGAGATGGTGCAAACCTTGCGGAGAGCGAGAAGTTTGCAAAGCAGGCTCTCGAAATGTGCCTTGGACGTGGCGGAGATCAGGCGGCTGTCAAGGAGGACGGTGAGTTCAAGTTCTTCGGCGGCATTTCTTCTGCACCTGACAAGAACAATAAGACCCGTATCCGTATGGTGGCAAAGGCTATGCTGGAGCTTATCTGCAACCACGATAAGGTGCTTATAATGGGTCATCGATTTGGCGACCTTGACAGCGTAGGCTCTGCAACAGGCTTCTGCTGTGCTATCAGAAACATGGTAAAAGAAGCTTACGTTGTGGTAGACCCTGAGCAGAATTTGTCGAAAACGCTTATAAATTATATAAATGAAAATGAGTCGGAGCATTATTACATAACCCCTCAGGAGGGTCTTGAAAGACTTGACGATAACACGCTTCTTGTGGTAACTGATACCCATAACCCTGCACTGGTGGAGTCAAAGGAGATACTTGCAAGGGCGAAAAATGTGGTAGTTATCGACCACCACAGAAGAATGGTGAACGGAATCGAGCCGACTATCATGTCGTTCTTAGAGCCGAATGCGTCATCAGCCTGCGAGCTTGTGACCGCTCTTATCGAGTATTTCGGTGAGGATTCCAACATCACAGTCCATGCGGCGGAAGCTCTGCTTGCGGGAATAATGCTGGATACAAAGAATTTCATTATGAAAACAGGCGTAAGCACTTTTGAAGCGGCAGCATTTTTGAAGAAAAAGGGCGCTGATACCATAGCTGTCAAAAAGCTTTTTGCAAACTCTATCGAGACTTATCATCAAAAATCGTCGCTTATAAACAGTGCTCACCTTTATAAAGAGTGTGCAGTGGCTTATACAGAGGAAAGCTTCTCTGAAATAAGGATAGCGGCTTCACAGGCGGCAGACGAGCTGCTTGGTATAACAGGCGTAAAAGCTTCGTTCGTTATCTATGAAACGAACGGTGTGATAAATATCTCTGCACGAAGCATGGGTGCTTGTAATGTGCAGATCGTCATGGAGTCTTTGGGTGGCGGCGGTCATCTTACTATGGCGGCAACTCAGCTCAACTGTTCAATGAATGAGGCGAGAAAGCGCCTTGCAGACGCCATTGACGAATACTGGGAAAATAATTCGCAGGAATAAAAAAAGAAAGGCAGAGTGAATAATATGAAAGTTATTTTGTTAAAAGATGTAAAGGGTTCAGGCAAGCAGGGAGATATCATCAACGTTGCAGACGGATATGCAAGAAATTTTCTTATCGGAAAGGGTCTTGCACTTGAAGCTACAGCTAAAAACCTTAATGACCTTGCAGGCAAAAAGGCTTCCGCTCAGCACAAGATAGATGTTGAAACAGCCGACAATAAAGCTATCGCAGAGAAAATAAAGGATAAGGAAGTTCTGGTAAAGGCTAAGGCAGGTCAGGGCGGAAAGCTCTTTGGCGCAGTTACAGCAAACGTTATTTCAGATTGCCTCAAGGCTCAGTATGGCGTTGTTATCGAGAAGAAGAAGATCAATCTTACAGCCGAGATAAAGGCTTTCGGTGACTATACTGCACAGATAAAGCTTACTCATGGCGTATCATGCAGCATTAAAGTAAAGGTCGTTGAGGAGTAATCATGGCTGATAATTTCCGTGGGCTTACCACAGGAGCGACCCTTGGCAGGGAGCTGCCATTTTCTCAGGAGGCTGAGGAAGCTGTTCTGGGAGGAGTTCTTCGTGATCCTTCGGTGCTTCCGAAGGTCATTGAGATACTAAAGCCTGAAAGCTTTTATCGTCCACAGCACCAGCAGCTTTTCACCATAATAGTGAGAATGTTCACCACAGGCAGCAAAGAGGACCTTATCACGGTAATTAATGAAGCCGTCACAATGGGTGTTTTTGAAACGTCTGCAATGGCTAAGAATTATCTTCTTGGTATTATGGAAATGGTGCCGTCAACGGATAATATCGAGAGCTATTGCAAGATAATCGAGGAAAAAGCAAGGGTAAGGTCGCTTATAAATGCCGCTAATCAGATTCTTGAAAAGGCGTATGACGGCGGTGAGGATTCTCAGACGCAGCTTGACGCTGCCGAGCAGTCTATATTTGAGATAAGACAGGGCAGAGATGTTCAGGGCCTTACACGAATAAGCGACGTTATCGTTGATACATTCGAGCATTTGCAGGAGATATCAGGTCCTGACGCAGGCGAACATCTTGGCGCAAAGACAGGCTTTGGCCAGCTTGACGCAATCACAACAGGTCTTAACAGAACTGACCTTATCATTATCGCTGCACGTCCTGCGATGGGAAAATCTGCATTTGCACTTAATATTGCGGTGAATACCTGCAAGGCGACAAAGCGTGACGTTGTTATATTCTCTCTCGAAATGGGTAAGGAACAGCTCGTGTCCCGTATGCTCGCTTCAGAGGCACTTGTTAATAATACCCTGCTTAGGTCGGGCAATCTTGAGCCTTCCGATTGGGAGAAGATAGCAGGTGCGGCAGATACGCTGTCACAGCTTCCTATATATTTTGATGACGGTGCAGGCTGTACAGTGCCGCAGATGAAAGCAAAGCTCAGAAGAATGAGAAATCTTGGACTTGTGGTCATCGACTACATACAGCTCATGCAATCAGCAAATAAAAACGCCAGCCGTGTTGAGGCGGTGTCTGAGATAACACGTTCCTTGAAGCTTATGGCTAAGGAGCTTAATGTGCCTGTTATCGCACTTTCACAGCTTTCCCGTAGCTCAGAGAAGCGTGACGATAAAAGACCTATCCTTTCAGACCTGCGAGAATCAGGTTCTATCGAGCAGGACGCTGATATCATCATGTTCCTCTATCGTGACGCTTACTACAGCGATGAGGGCGACAAGTCGGTGGCTGAGTGTATCGTTGCGAAAAACCGTCACGGACAGACAGATAAGGTGCAGCTTGGCTGGATAGGCGAATATACCCTGTTCAGAGGTCTTGATTTCAGGAGAGATGATGAATAATTTTCTTGTAAAGGTAGCTTCTACCATAGAGAAATTTAATATGGCAAATAAGAGCGAACGCTTGCTTGTGTGCCTCTCAGGAGGTGCCGACAGCGTTACGCTCCTTTTGTGTTTATATGAGCTGGGCTATGATGTATGCGCTTGTCATGTCAATCACCACCTCCGTGGGGAGGAAAGCGACAGAGATCAGCATTTTTGTGAAAAACTTTGCGAGAAGCTTGGGGTCGAGCTGAAGGTGTTTCATGCCGACGTTGTGGGTTATTGCAAGGAACATTCTGTATCCACTGAGGAGGGGGCAAGAAAGCTTAGATATGACTTTTTCGACAGTATCGGTGCAGACAAGATATGCACAGCACACAGTCTTTCGGATTGCCTTGAAACTGCCATATTCAACCTCGCAAGAGGTACAGGTCTGAAAGGTATTTGCGGAATACCGCCTGTGAGGGGAAATATCATAAGACCGCTTATAAATTGTACTCGTCAGGAAATAGAGGGCTTTCTTAAAGAGAGAGGACAGGACTTTGTTACTGACTCCACAAATCTTACTGACGATTATACCAGAAATAAGATTCGCCACCTTGTTGTGCCAAGGCTTGCGGAGCTTAATAGTTCGCTTTTTGGCTCATATTCCATGACAGCTGACAGGCTTAGAACAGACAGCGACTATCTTGAAAGTCAGGGGCTTGAAGCCTTTGAGAAAGCGGTCTTGCCAAAGGGTTATGACGCATTGTGTCTAAGACAGCTCCACGAAAGTGTACGCCGACGTGCAATAATGCACATTCTTGAGAAAGAGGGGCTTACTGTGAGCCATGACAGTATCGAGGATATCGACAGGCTGATACTTGACGTGGGTAAGGCGAACGTCAAGGGCGGAGTCTTTGCGGTCTGCTCAAAAGGTGTGCTCAGCTTTGCAAAGGGCGAGATGCTTGAAAACAGCACTCTCAGGAGCGTTAAGGTAAGCAACGAGGGCGTTTATCAGTTCGGCAATAAGGAGATAGAGTTCAAAATCTATCCTTTTGACGGAAAAATCGCAAATGTTCATAAAAAGTTTGCAAATTGTTGCCTGGATTATGATAAAATAAAGGGTGAGATTGTTGTCGAAAATCGCAGAGAGGGCGAGAAGATACGCCTTGTGAACAGAGATTTTGACAGCGATGTGCGAAAGCTGGTGAACAAGTCCTTCAGACTTGAGGACAGGAGCAGTGCCGTTATCCTAAAAGATAGTCAGGGCGTTGTTTTCGTTGAAGGAAGCGGTGCGGCTGAAAGGGTGAAGATAGACTCTGAAACCGTTAAAATATTGGCTTTTACCATAAAGTGAGATGAATATCACCCTAAGCTGAAAAGTTTTTTGTGTGAACTTGTATTTTTTCACTTTTCTGTCACATTGATAATATATAATCAGAGAGGTTGTTAGTTAATGAACAATATATCGGTTCTTTATTCTGAGGAAGAGCTTGCATTGTCTGTGAAAAAGCTTGGAGCAGAGATAACTGAAGAGTATAAAGGAAAAAAGCTTCTTGTTGTGTGCGTTCTTAAGGGAGCGTTCGTGTTTACTGCTGATCTTGTAAGAAGTATCGACAACGATATGCAGATCGCTTTTATTACTGCAAAGAGTTATGTTGGCACAAGCTCAACAGGAAATGTTTCAATTTCAGGAGATCATGATTTTATGGGTCTTGACCTGAGAGAGTGGGACGTTTTATTGGTTGAGGATATTCTCGACACAGGAAGAACGCTTTGCGAGTTAAAAAAGAAGTTTGCGTCAATGGGTGCGCCAAGTGTTAAGATAGCTGTTATGCTTGATAAGCCGTCAAGACGTGTTGCAGACATAACACCTGATTTCAAATGCTATGAGATCGAGGACAGATTCGTTGTTGGCTGTGGTCTTGATTATGATGAGAGATATAGAAATCTTCCTTTTATCGGTATAGTTTCCGAATAAGGAGCCAAATATAATACAGAACAAAAGGTTGTGATCGATTGAAAAACAATAATAATGGAAAGACCCTGTTGATCTATCTGCTGGTATCGGTTGCCATAATCTGCGGATTGGTCTATATGCTAACAAGCATGAGCACAAAATCTTCCGACAAAAAATATTCGGAGATAATGGAACAGTTTGACAGCCTAAACGTGTCACAGTTTGAGCTTGACCTTGGCTCTGGACAGCTTAAGTATAAGCTCAAGGGCGAGGATAAGGTATATAGTTATACAGTTCCAAATGTTTCACTGTTTGCAAATGAAGTCCTTGGCGGTGAGGATGCTGAGAATTATCGTAAGAAATATAATACTGAAAATCCAGACGATCCTTTGCAGTATAATCTTATACCGATATCGGATAACAGCTTCTGGCTCAATCTGATACCGACGCTGCTTATGCTGGGCGTTATGATATTCTTCTTTGTGTTCATGATGAAGAATGCAGGCGGCGGAAAGATGTCATCTTTCGGAAAAACAAATGCCAAAATGGCGCCAAGCAGCAAGAAAGCTACCTTTGAAGATGTTGCGGGTGCAGACGAGGAAAAGGAAGAACTTAAGGAGATCGTTGATTTTCTTCGTGATAATAAGAAGTATACCGAGATCGGTGCGAGAATACCTAAGGGCGTTCTGCTCCTCGGCCCTCCGGGTACAGGTAAAACGCTTCTCGCAAGAGCCGTTGCAGGCGAAGCAAAAGTTCCATTCTTCTCGATCTCAGGTTCTGACTTCGTTGAGATGTTTGTGGGCGTCGGTGCTTCAAGAGTAAGAGATCTTTTTGAGCAGGCTAAGAAAAACGCTCCTGCTATCATCTTTATAGACGAGATCGACGCAGTGGGCAGACAGAGAGGCGCAGGCCTTGGCGGCGGTCATGACGAGCGTGAGCAGACCCTTAACCAGCTTCTTGTTGAAATGGACGGCTTTGAGGATAACGATTCTGTTATTGTTATGGCTGCAACAAACAGACGTGATATACTTGACCCTGCACTTCTTCGTCCGGGCAGATTTGACCGACAGATACTTGTGGGCTATCCTGACGTTAAGGGCAGAGAAGCTATACTGAAAGTTCACACAAGAAACAAGCCGCTCGCTCCTGATGTTGACCTTGAAACTATTGCAAAATCAACTGTGGGCTTTACAGGTGCAGACCTTGAAAACCTTGTGAACGAGGCTTCGCTCCTTGCGGCAAGAAAGAATAAAAAGGCTATCACCAAAGATGAGCTTGAGGAAGCTTCTATCAAGGTTGTGGCAGGTCCTGAGAAAAAGTCTAAGGTCATCACAGAGGACGAAAAGAAGCTTACCGCTTATCACGAGGGCGGTCATGCACTCTGCACATACTACAGCAAATCACAAGATAAAGTTCATCAGGTATCTATCATACCTAGAGGTCAGGCTGGCGGTTTCACAATGAGCCTGCCTGTCAAGGATAAATCTTATGTTAGCAAGAACGAGATGTACGAAAATATCGTGGTTCTTCTTGGCGGACGTGTTGCTGAAAAGCTGATCCTTGACGACATCTCAACAGGCGCTTCAAATGACCTTGAGAGAGCTACTTCCACAGCTAGAAACATGGTAACACGCTACGGCTTCAGTGACAATCTTGGTCCAGTTGTATACGGTCAGGGCGATCATGAAGTATTTCTTGGCAGGGATTACACTAATACGCCAAGCTATTCCGATAACGTTGCGGCTGAGATCGATAATGAGATAAGAACTCTTATTGAAAGTGCATTTACTGACGCTGAAAAGATACTCAACGAGCATATGGATAAGCTTCATGTTGTGGCTAAGTATCTTATGAAATATGAAAAGGTTGACGGTGCAACATTTGAGAAGCTTATGAATGGCGAGCTTACAGAGAGCGAGTTCATGGGCGAACCTGATAAAACACCAGAAATCCAGGATACTCCTGAGATAGTTGATGATATTTCAGTTGACGATAATTGATATGAAAGATCAGACGTGTAAAAGCGTCTGATTTTTTTGTGATGTCTGCTTGATTTTGCAGTAAGGATAGTGTATAATAAGGGTAACTGTAAAATGCAGTATAGAACGGAGATAGCAAATGAATTTACTTTTTATCGGAGATGTTGTGGGACAAAGCGGCTGCGATTTTCTTGAAAGCAGAATGTATAAGCTGAAGCGTGAATATGATATAGATGTGACCGTAGTGAACGGTGAAAATTCTGCTCAGGGCAATGGTATCACACCGCAGTCTTACAGACAGCTTCTCAATATAGGTGCTGACGTTGTAACGACAGGAAATCATTCTTTCAGACGACGTGAGGCTGAGGAGCTTTATGACACAAACGAGCAACTATTAAGACCTGCCAATTACCCTGAGGGTGTTATGGGTCATGGTGTGACTTATATCGATATGTGTCCTTATAAGATAGCCGTGGTAAATCTTATGGGAACGATGTATATGGAAGCAGTGGAAAATCCTTTCAACTATGTTGACAAGCTTCTTGAAAGCATTGATACGCCTAATATAATCGTTGATTTTCATGCGGAGACAACTTCTGAGAAAAAGGCTATGGGCTTTTATCTGCAAAAACGATGCACTGCTGTGCTTGGCACGCATACCCATGTTCAGACGGCTGATGAAATGATCTTAGGCGGACATACCGCCTATATCACCGATGTTGGAATGACAGGCCCTGAGCTTTCCGTACTTGGGGTAGACAGTGATATAGTCATAAATAAGTTCAAATATCTCACCCCTGTGAGGTTTTCAGAAAGCACAAACGATTGCTTTATAAACGGAGTTGTGGTAAAATTTGATGAAAAATCGGGAAAAGCAACAAATATACAGCGTGTTATTAAGCGATAATAACGAAAAGTATTAATAAAGCTTGAAATTTTATTATGTATGTAGTATAATATAGTGTGTATAATAAGTGGGGTAAATTCTTTGAATTTACTTATGGAGGTATTCAAGTGGAAATTCTAAAGGTTTCTTCAAGGTCTGTCCCTAATTCGGTGGCAGGAGCAGTTTCGGGCGTTATCCGTGACAGCGGTGCAGTTGAGGTACAGGCAGTGGGCGCAGGCGCAGCCAATCAGGCGATCAAGGCTATAGCAATCGCAAGGGGCTATCTTGCACCATTGGGCATTGATCTTATTTGTATCCCTGCATTTGCAAGCGTTTTGATCGACGGTGAGGAAAGAACTGCGATCAAGCTTATTTGTGAAGAAAGATAATAATGCGGCAGCAAGGCGTGTTAAAGTCTTGCTGCTTTTTGCTACAAAGGAGGGGACAGCATGGAAACTGTTTTGCAGACTTATGGGCTTACAAAGCAGTATGGAAGCTTTACAGCGCTGAGCAATCTTGACCTTGCGCTGGAGAGGGGTAAAATTATCGGTCTGCTAGGGCCGAACGGAAGCGGAAAAACAACATTTATCAAGCTTTGCTGTGGACTTATAAAACCTACGGCAGGGGATATACTCATATGCGGAATGCCTATTGGCGTGGAAACTAAAAAAGTGGTTTCCTATCTGCCTGACAGAAATTTCATACCTGACGATATGAAAGTAAATGAGATGATTAGGTTTTTTCAGGATTTTTACAGCAATTTCAATGTAGCAAAGGCTCAGGATATGATGAACAGGCTGGGGATAAACCCTGCGGCAAAGTTCAAGACAATGTCAAAGGGTACAAAAGAAAAGGTGCAGCTTTGTCTTGTTATGAGCCGTGAGGCTGACGTTTATCTTCTTGATGAGCCAATTGCAGGCGTTGATCCTGCGGCGAGAGATTATATTCTCAACACCATAATTTCAAATTACAATGAGCGGGCGGCTGTGGTAATTTCCACCCACCTTATTGCAGATATCGAACCTGTTCTTGACGACGTGGTGATGATACAAAATGGTATGCTAAGGCTGCATAAATCTGTTGACGCTATCCATAACGAAACCGGCAAGTCTGTGGATCAGCTTTTCAGGGAGGTGTACAGATGTTAGGCAAGCTTTTGAAATATGAGCTTAAACGCTCGGCAAGAAAGTTTTTCCCTCTTGTGGTGGGATATATGATAGTTGCACTGATATTTTCTCTTATGCTCCGTTATGGTGAGAGCGTTAAAAACCCTAATTTTCTGATGATATTCATTGTTGTGAGCATTGCCTATGGTATTGCCGTGGGGGCTTTGTTCACTGTGGGTTTTACCATATCGTTGACGAACTTTCACAAGACCCTTTTCACTGACGAGGGCTATCTTATGCTGACAATACCTGTCAAGCCATATTATCACATTTTCACAAAGTTCATCTCTTCTGTTATATGGTCGGCGGCAAGCATGATCGTTTTTGTGCTTTCGCTGTTGCTTATCGACCCAACAGAGTATCTTGACTCTGTTGGAGATTTTATAAACGCTTTGGGCAACGGCTTTGCTGAAGAACCGCTCACTTCGTTTCTGATATGCCTGTATACTCTGACGCTGTTTGCAGGCTTGCAGATATTCTTATATTTTGTTATCTCCCTTTCAAACTGTTTCAAGCATAAAGTTCTTGTAGGCTTTGCCATAATCTTCGCTTGCAATATGTTATCCTCGATGATAAGCAATCTGGCAGGCGACCTTTCTCTGTGGAATATGCTCTTTATGCCAACGTCACGCTTGCCCGATACAGAAGTGGCATTTAACCTAAGACTTGTGTTTATGACAATGTATCAGTTCGCATATATCTTGGCATATTTCCTGTTGACTAACTTTATAATAACACGCAAACATAATTTGCAGTAAAAAAAGGCAGACGATGAGTCTGCCTTTTTTGTGTTGTGATCTTTAGTTAAGTATCCAAATCTGAGTTGAGTTTTCAGGCTCAAGGTCAGCGAAGGAGAGCTTTCCGCCCTTTGAGTTTGCAAGCACCTTTACATAGTCTGTGGACTCAGTGGATATTCTGAAACGTCTTTTTCCCAGCGCAGTGACCCTGAACTGAACAGGCTTGCCGTCTATTTTCAGATAGTCATAGCCCTTGCATGAAGCGTTTACATATCCGCCGTCGCCTATCTTTAAACCGAATGTGCCGTCCTCTGTAAGACAGACCGTCAGCTTCTGTTCAAGCTCCTTGTCAGGTTTTTCAAGCTGCAATCCCTTAGGGGTAACAGTGAGGATAAGTCCCGATATCTCGTTTTTGAATGTGTAAGCCTTGCCGTCAAGTATGTAATTCCCTGCGTCAGAGGTGCAATCGTCATAGAATTTCAGAAGAAGCGCTGTGACATTCTGCTGTGTGACCGGCAGAGTGTTCTTTGCAACGTCATCAAAAGCTCTTGGGTCAAGGTGAGAAATGGTGTCAACGAACTTGCCTGCGTATTTTACAAGCTTGTTTGAAGCCTCGCCAAAGTTATCCTTGCCGTAGTATTTCAGCAGGCGCTTGTCGAAGCTGTCGGCTGTGTGTCTTGTGCAGGTGGTGGAAACGTGCTTCTCAAAAGCGTAATGCACGTTGTTTGCCTTGTCCTGATATTTCATGTTTGCAACGTGAACAGTGCATCCCATGTCTGAAATAAAATGTGCGGCTCTGCCGAGAACACGCATGGCGTTTTTTATGTCACCGCTTTTGTAAAGAGATACTGCGGCGGTGTAGTTTTCTTCGAGGCAAGTTCTTGCGCTCACTGCAAGGTCACCAAAGCGGTTGCGGTAATAGCCGTTAGTTTCAGGAAGCTCCTTGCCCTTTGGATTAACGCAGGAGTAATAATGCTTGCCATGACCCTTGTCCATATCGTTTTCATCGTCAGGCTGTGTGCAGCCCTTGAGTATCTCGCTGTGATAGTCTTTATAGAATGTCACCTGCTTCTGCTTTTTCTCCTTTTCCAGAAGTGCAAGTGATTTTTTCACAATGTCCTCGTGAGTAGTGCCGCTCCATGCGTACGCTTTGATAGGTCTGAGCCTGTAGCATACAGCCAGCGCAACTGCGGCTGTGAGAATTTTTTTCATAACTCTATTTTCCTTTTCTGATATTTTTGTTGTTTTTCTTTTTCCTTACTGAGTAGCCGAACGTGCCAAGCTTTTTGCCAAGACCGTAATACTCTCCGTGAGCGTAGGCAAGAAGCCCCGCTTTGTCAAGGCAAAGCTTTCCTTTTTCGTCAAGCAATTCTTTTGCAACGTCAAGCCCCACAATGTCCGCAATGAACATATCATGTGTACCAAGGCTCACGATCTCTCTTATTTTGCACTCGATATTCACAGGGGACTGGGCCAGCAAAGGTGCCGATACCTTTGCGGACGGTTCTGCGGTAAGGTGCATTCCCTTGAACTTATCCACTTTTCTGCCGGTTTTCACACCGCACCAATCCACAGCTTTCACAAGCTCTCTGGTCGGCAGATTTATGACGAACTCACCGCTTTGAGTGATAAGCTCATGGGAATATCTCTCAGGTCTGACGGAGATGTAGGTAACAGGCGGCTGAGTGCAGAGAATGCCTGTCCACGCAACTGTGAACACATTGGGTTTATCCATACTGCCGCAGGTAACGAGAGTTGGTGGCAGGGGAGAGGTTATGACGCTGCCTTTCCACTGCTCCTTGGTGTATTTTGTGTACTCCATTATTTCACGCCTTTCTCGTTGTCGAGTCCAAAATTATGTACTCGTCTGTATATTTTGTCATAGTCCTTATAAAGAAGCTGAGTCTGATTTTCAAGAAAATAGTAGTGCTTTATATAAGGCACAAGCAGTACGAGAAACGCAATGGCAAGGGGTATGAGTATCATGACCTGCCAAACTGCAATGGCAATGAACGTCATGACAGTACAAAGTGCAAAAAGCACCGTCACGATAAGATGTATCAGCCGTTCGTGCTGAAAAAAAGCGATATGTTCTTTGTGATAATCAAGGAGCTTTGCAAAGTCGCAGTCTTTATCCTCAAGACAGCTTGCAACAAAACTGCGGTAACGCTTGAAATATTCCGTCATGATATCACCTACAGTTCAATAAACTCAGCGTCCTGTATCTCAAGGTCACGGAGCTTGGTCTTGTATGAATTTTTCTTTTTAAGAGCCGCACGTTCCTGCTCTTTTTTCTTGACGTCCTTTGCAACTGTCATAAGCATTATATTGTCGATAGTTTTATAGTGCTTTGAAACACGCTGAGCAAAGCTTTTGCGCTTTGCAGGCTTTTTCTTTTTGCCGTCAAAAATAATGGCAAGAACAACGGATATCGTCATTGCGATAATAGTTTTCTCTGCATTTGAGTTCACAGAGATAACTCCTTTTTTCATACTATCACCATTCCTTCTGCCTGAGTTTTCCTATCAGGATAACAACATATAAAGTTATTATACTATATTATCCCGAAGATTTCAAGTATTATCTATTAATAAAAAAGTAACGGTGTTATTATAAGAGCTATCGTTTTTGTTGTGCTTTAACGGTCACGGAGATGTTGGACTGTCAAAAAATGAATGCCATATGTATCAAAAAAAACTACCGCTTGTGCATTATTTTTACCACTTGTGCAAATGTTGTTGACTTTTTGTTAATAACAATGTATGATTATTGTGAACATTAATGCTATTTAGCAGGAATGTCTGGCTAATGCACAAGCAGGAGGAAAATGATGGAGAATAATGAGAACAAAGCAAAAAAACAAAGGATCATAATAGCCTCACTTATTTTGGGCATGATGTTTTGCATAGGCATTACGATTTGGGCTGTGTTTTTCAGAAAGTCAGAAACAAAATCTCTTGTACCTGATTATGCACCTCAGCAGACAGAGCAGAATGCTGAACCTTTGGAGGACAACAGCAGAAGTCTTGATGTGCCTGAGGGTGGCGGAGGAATTTCTCTTGAATACGAAAATACAGTGAATATCAAGCTTTCTGATAAAACAGCTTATTTTAGTTATAAGCATCCAAGCAGTTCAACTCAGGATATCGTGCTTTGTATCGAGGTAAATGGTGAGATCATCGCACGCTCAGGTACCATAAAACCAGGTAATCAGCTTAAAACGCTTCCTTTGCTTGAGGGCGAGGCGGACAAACTTAGTGAAGGCACTTATACAGACGCAAATTTTAGAGTTTTAAGTTATGATCCGCAATCAGGTGAAAAAGCAATGGTCGATACGGTGGCAAAAATAACTGTCACTGTGGAAAAATAAATAACGGAGGAATTTATCATGAAAAACAAATTTGCGATCATTGCCGCATTAGTGCTTGCAAGCACTAGCGTGGTTACAGCATATGCGGTAAATTCAGAAAAAAATGACGGCAGCGAACCAACAAATATCAAGGTTACAGGAAGCTATATTGATTCCAAGTCAACGACAATGTCTGTGGACGTTGAGTGGGAGGAAATGAATTTTACCTACTTTGGCGGACATAAGGTATGGGATCCTGAAACACATAGCTATACCACAGAGTCTGCATGCTGGTGGGATGAGCCTAAGGAGATAACTGTAACAAACCATTCAAATTCGGCTATTAAAGCACAGTTGAATTTTGCATCAAAGGTCGAAGGACTTAACGGCATGTTTGATGAAGATGTTATTTTATTGGAAACAGCCGAAGGCACTGCTGTTGACGCCGCACCTAAAGATTCAACATATTTCAGTGTAAGTGGAGCAGGGATAGAAACAAACAATACGGATCTTGGCACTATCACAGTAACGATCTCTGAAGACATTCAGTAAGTAACTGACGCAATGGTTGCTTCTACCCATGTTGATACAACTCTTTATTATGTAACAGGATCAAATGGAGCATGGAGGGTAGTAAGAAACAATGATATTGGGATTGTACCGATAGTGTAATTAAAAAAAGTATTCATATCAGGGGGCTTATGATGGATAAGCAAAAAAATGACGGGAAGCTGATCGTATCAGTGCTTATGATCTGTTTTGCAGTTACCATTGGCGTGATGATATTTGCATTGTGCCGTCCAAATGATAAAAAAAGTGCAGAATTTACTCCACCGCCTTTTGAAAGCACAGCACAGCATGGCAATCCTGAGGTTTCAGAAAATTTAGGCTATAGCTCTCCGAACAGAGATGATATGAGCTATGATTTTGCGGTGTGTGGAAACGTCACTATGGAAGGCGACAAGGCAATAGTATATCTTACAAATATCGAGGGCAACAATGCCTGGATAAAGCTCAGAGTGTTTGACGAACAGGGAAATATGCTTGGAGAAACGGGTCTTATCAAGCCAAACGAGTATGTGAAATATGTTACGCTCTCAAAGACGCCGGAGGTCGGTACAAAGATAAAGCTTAAGATCATGGGTTACGAGCCGCACACTTATTATAGTGCAGGTGCGGCTTCCTTGAATACACAGATAGGGGGTCAAATAGACCAATGAAAAAAATGACTTCATTTCTTGCTCTTGTGCTTGCATTAAGCATACCTTCTGGTGCTTATGCAGCCGAGGCAAAGCTTGATGATAATAATACAACTGCAAATGGAAATGTTTATGCGGTCTATACAGAAGATGTTCCATGGAACAGTGTGCCTGTTGACGACGATGGAAATGCTGTTATTGATTTTCCAGATGGCACAAGCGTGAAGATCGAGAATGCCGATAAAGATAAAAATCTTGTGGTGGATCAGGTCACAGAGAAAGAAGCTCTTGACTGGTTAAACAGCGTCATGGGAAAAAAGTCTGAAAACACCGTAGCATTTCATATTTATTACATTGACGGAGATTCTATTCTGCCGGCAAATGGAATAAAGGTAACGATAAACATAGACAAAGATCAGGTAAATTCCGTTAAAGCTGATGGTACAGTAAGCAGTCTTAAATGCGAAGAGTCTGATGCAGAAATATCCTTTGTCACAGACGATGCACCTTTCTATGTCCTTGGTACAAAAACACCTGAAAGTTCATCAGATATATCACCAGACAGCACTGGTAAAAAAGATGATAGCTTACAAAACAGTTCACAGACAGCAGTTCAAAATGTAAACAAAGACGGTGATAAGTCACCTAACACAGGCTTAGGAGCAGGTGCAGCATTGACAATGTTGCTGCTTGGTGCCGTTGCCGTAAGCGTGTCAAAAAGAACAAAGGATAAATGATCTGATATTCATAAGGCTCGCCGTTTGCATTGGCGTTATTAAGCAAAAAAGACTCGCACGAAATTGTGCGAGTTCTTTTTTTATGTAGCAGATATATAAAATACAGTTATATTTCAATATAATCCCAAAGCTCGGAAACAAGTTTTTCTGTAAAGCCCTTGCACAAAAGAAGCTCGTTAGGGCTTTCGTAATAGGATATAAGCTCACGAAGTTCTATGACAGCATTCGCCTTGTCCATATCAATTAGCAGCTTGTCTGATATCTCCTGAGCGTCAGCCTTGTTTATGTTCACTTTCTGCCTGACTTTCTCAGTAGTTTCAGCCGTTGTAACAGTTTGCTCCTCTGTGGCCGGAGGCTCTGTTACAGTATCAGCAGGGATTTCTGTCTGAACAGGCTGAGTTTCTGCGACTTTCGTTTCCTGCGGCATATCATGGTAGTCTGCACTGTCAACATAAAAATAGCCTTTGAGAAGTTCAAGTGTAGAGTCTCCGATGCCGTTTACTTCAAGAAGCATATCCATGTTGCTGATAACACCAACTCTGTCACGATATGCTATTATCCTGTCGGCTGTTACCTCGCCTATGCCGCTCACCGCCATAAGCATTTCCTTATCAGCCTTGTTTATGTCAGCAGGAAATCTGTATTCCTCTTTTGTTTCAGCAATACTGCTTGTGACGGCTTTTGATGTCACTGTTTTCTTTGTGGTGTGTGCCTTTGCAGTCTTGCTAATGACCTTTTCACTGCCTGAATTGTCCACCTTGTCAGCCTGAGAGCTGTCAGCAGGCGGTGTGAGTATCACCACATCATCACGCTGTGGTCTGTTAACAAGTGCAGAAGCGATCGCTGTAGTAATGGCGATCGCAACTGCGATCAAGCCTACGAAAAGTTTTATTCTGCTTGTTTCTACTTTTGAAGCATCATTTTCTGTCACATTCGATTTTTCGTCTTTGTTGCTGTCTAACTTGCTGTCCATAATTGATTATTTTTCTGCAAGCATTTCGTTGAGATTTTCCACCATTTCTGACATCTTCGCTCTTGTGATGTCTGGAACATTTGTAAATGTAACAAGGGTTCTCAGTGGCATATCTCTTATCATTGCTTCCATCATTTCCTTTGCAGAAGCGCCAAGATCGTCGGAAGCCGTGTCGCCAAAACCGCAGTCTATTTTGCTTAAAATGTCCTCGAACATAGCTCTTCCCTCTGGGATAGAATTTATCTCGCCACAGGTGGTGTTCAAGGTGAAATGCACTGGGAGTTTTGTATCGGAAGATACATAAACAGAAGTCGAAAGTCTGATATCTCTTGAAGAAGAGCCTGCCTCGATAATAAACTCACCATATTCAACGAACCAATCGTGTATATCAGGCTCGTAGTATGCAAATGAACGCTTATCAAGGTGGAACACAGCCTTTTTGGTCTCGCCAGCTTTAAGGAAAAGCTTTTCAAAGCCCTTAAGCTCACGGACAGGTCTGCGCACTGAGCTTTCCTTGTTGGAAACGTAAAGCTGAACGATCTCCATACCATCTCTGTCGCCTGTGTTTGTTACGTCCACCATGACCGTCAGGGTCTTGTCGTCTTTTATCTCGTTTTCTGAAACAGTAAGATTGCTGTATTCAAAGGTTGTGTATGAAAGTCCGTGACCAAATGGGAACAGTGGCTTTATGCCCTTTTCATCATAATATCTGTAGCCCACGAAAATTCCCTCGGTATAGTCAACATCGTCCATATTTCCCGGGAAATTAAGATAAGACGGATTATGTGAAAGCTTTTCAGGGAAAGTTTCCGCAAGCTTTCCGCTAGGGTTAGCTTCGCCAAAAAGCAGGGCCTTTTCTGCAGTGCCGATGTTCTGTCCGCCAAGATACATTTCAAGTATGCCCTTCACCTTATCTGCAAACGGCATTTCAACAGCCGAGCCGTTGTGGAGAACGATAACAACGTTTTCATTTACCTTAGCAACTTCATCAATAAGCTTGAGCTGACAATCAGGCATTCTCATATGCTTTCTGTCAAAGCCCTCAGACTCAAAGCTTTCGGGCAGACCTGCGAAGATAACGGCAACATCACTGTTCTTGGCAAGCTCCACAGCTTCATCGAGAAGCTCGTCAACAGTTTCGTCACGGTCGGTGACGAAGCCCTGTGCGTATGTGATATTATCCATGCCCTTGACAGCTTCAAGAGCAGATGTCACCTTAAATGAATTTATGTGAGAGCTTCCACCGCCCTGATAACGTGGCTTGTCGGCAAATTCGCCAATGAAAGCTATCTTTGCAGACTTGTCAAGCGGCAGTATCTTATCATCATTTTTGAGCAGTACCGCACATTCAGACTCTATCTTGCCTGCAAGCTCATGCTGTTTTTCTTTATCCCACTTTGTTGCAGGGGCATAGCCGTCCTCGGCTTTCTGAATAAGCGTAAGCACGTTTCTCACAGCCTTGTCAAGGTCTTTCATTGAAAGTGAGCCGTTGTTTACGGCTTCTATGATAAGCTCGTCATTCTTGCCGTTGCTGGTAGGCATCTCAAGGTCAAGACCTGCGGCAACGCCAAGAGGTCTGTCATCAACTGCGCCCCAATCGCTAACTACAAGTCCTTCATAGCCCCATTCGTTTCTGAGTATATCAGTGAGCAGGAGCTTGTTCTGCGAGGAATATTCGCCGTTTATGCGGTTGTATGAACACATCACTGTCCAAGGCTTTGCTTCCTTGACTGGTGTTTCAAAGGCACTTAAATATATCTCATGGAACGTTCTCTCATCAACGTTAGCAGAATAGCTCATACGTCTTGTTTCCTGATTGTTCATGGCAAAGTGTTTAAGGGAAGTTCCTACGCCCTTGCTCTGAACGCCCTTTATGTGTGCTGTGGCAAGCTGTGAAGCAAGATAAGGGTCTTCTGAGAAGTATTCAAAGTTTCTGCCGCAAAGTGGTGAACGCTTTATGTTACAGCCAGGGCCAAGTATAACGGAAACGTCCTCAGCCTGACACTCCTCGCCAAGAGCCTTGCCGAGAGTTGTAAGCAGCTTTCTGTCAAAAGAGCAGGCAAGTGCGCAGGCACATGGGAAGCATACTGCCTTGATAGCTTCGTTAGGATTGTCTGTATCATCACGCATTTTTCTAAGTCCGTGAGGGCCGTCAGACACCATTATGCTTGGTATATCCAGCCTTTTTATTTCCTCAGTGTGCCAGAAGTCAGAGCCTGAGCACAATGAAGCTTTTTCTTCAAGTGTGAGTTCCTTCAAAATCTTGTCTATGTTCATTGTGAAAACCTCTTTTCTATAAAACTATAGTTTGATTGTAACACAATTTTCTATGAAATTCTATATATTTTGTGCATATTTTACATAAAGTTAATATTATCTTCGATTAATTTGGTAAGAGCCACTCTGAAATCCTCGTCCTGATGTTTGGTGCGCTTTGGCGGACCTTTGAGCCTGCCACCGCTTCTGCGTATCTTCTTTGCAGTATGTCTTGACAGAAGCAGTGCATCAATGTTGGAGCTGTCATATATCCTGCCGTTCTGGTCCAAAGCAAGAACGTTTCTTGCAAGACACATTGCCGCAAGCCCATAATCCTGCGTCACGGCAATATCGCCCTTTAGAGCGATGTTCACAAGCTTCATGTCTGCACTGTCTGCACCCTTGTCGACAGTTATCACCTGTGCATAGTCAGAGCTGAAAATATGCGAGCTGTCGCAAACTATGATACATTCAAGCCCATGGCTTTTGCTTATAGAAACTGCGATATTTGTAACAGGACAGCCGTCAGCGTCTATAAGTATCCTCACGCCTTGCCGCCTTCTATATAAAATGTAGATTCCATATCTGCAATGTGGGTCGCCAGTGCGAGGGGATACATTTCAAGGGCAAGACCGATACTGTTCTTGTTTTCTTCTCCTGAAAAGCCCATGTGCCAGCGTATAGCCATGGCTTCCTCACGGGTCAGTCGCATATAGCTGCTTACTATGTAGACCGACTTTTCACCGTGGCCATATGGCAGTGTTTCGTGAAATTCATAGTATGGGACTTTCTCCCACACGCCCTGTTCGTTCTTGGCATTGCGGTAGCTTACTCTGTAAAGATTTACCTTGCAGATGTCATGAAGCAGTGAAACGATAGCAATGCTCTCGTCAGAGTATTCCATGTTGTAATCTTCCTTTACACGCTCACGCTCCAGATAGCTTTTCAGGCACTCATAAACGTGTATGCTGTGTTCGCACAAGCCACCCTCGTATGCTCCGTGGTATCTTGTAGAAGCAGGTGCAACAAAGAAGTCGCTGTTTTCTGAAAGCAGATAATTGAGCAGCTTTTCCGAACCCGGGCGCTTTATGTTTTCCGTGTAGATTTCAACGAATTTGTCTTTAAGTTCTGTTACCTTTGACATAGTTGACCTCCTGTAAAAATATTATATTATGATAAGCTTTAGCGTTTTAGTTTTACCAAACTAATTATAACATATTTTTTGTAAGATTAACAGTACTTTTCGCTAATTTTTGCATTTGCTATTGCTTTTTCATGCAAAATATGCTATGATATATTATATTTATGTGGATATGGTTTGGAAAAATATAAGAAATTTAATGATTTTTAACAAATGAGAATGAAAGGAGTTGCTTATACATGTGCGGAATAGTAGGCTATGTGGGAAAAAAGGATTGTACAAAGGTGCTGCTTGACTCACTGTCAAAGCTTGAATACAGAGGTTATGACTCAGCAGGAATAGCTGTTTTTGAGAACGATGCTATCAAGACAAAAAAGACAAAGGGCAGACTTGCTGACCTTGAAGAAAAGCTTAAAAGAGAGGGCTGGCTCAACGGTACTTGCGGTATAGGCCACACACGCTGGGCTACACACGGCGAGCCGTCTGATATAAATTCACACCCTCACGGAAATGCGAATATTTCTATCGTTCATAATGGTATCATTGAAAACTACAGAACTATCAAGGATTTTCTGCTGAAAAAGGGATATGTCTTTGAATCTCAGACAGATACAGAAACAGTTGCAAAGCTTCTTGATTATTATTATGAGGGCGACCCTATGGCGACAATACAGAAGGTTCTTGCTGAGATAGAGGGTTCATATGCTCTCGGTATCATATTCAAGGATTTTCCAAGAAGAATATATGCAGTAAGAAAGGATTCTCCTCTTATCGTTGCAGTTGGCGAGGACGAAGCTTTTATAGCTTCTGATGTGCCTGCAATACTGAAATATACGAAGAATTATTATCTTCTTGACGAGAACGAGATAGCTGTCCTTGACGATGGCAAGGTGGAGTTCTTTGACGTTCACGGAATGCCAGTTGAGAAAGAGATGCTCGTTGCTGACTTTGATATGGAAGCCGCTGAGAAGGGCGGATATGCTCACTTTATGCTCAAAGAGATTCACGAACAGCCAACAGCTATAAAAACAACTATCACACCAAGAATAGTTGACGGTATGCCAAATCTTGAAGAGTGTGGTCTTACATATGACAGACTCAAGGGCTATAACAACATCTTCGTTGTTGCCTGCGGTACTGCTATGCACGCAGGTCTTGTGGGCAAGTATGTGCTTGAAAAGATCGGAAGAATACCTGTTACAGTGGATATGGCTTCTGAGTTTAGATACAGAGATCCTATCATTGCAAAGGGAGATCTTGTTATTCTTGTTTCACAGTCAGGAGAAACAGCCGATACTCTCGCAGCCCTTAGAATGGCTAAGGAGAGGGGCGCTGAAACACTTTCTATCGTAAACGTAAAAGGCTCGTCTATCGCAAGAGAGTCTGATATGGTGCTTTACACCCATGCAGGCCCTGAGATATCTGTAGCTTCCACAAAGGCATATATCGTTCAGCTTTCTGTATTCTATCTGCTGAGCTTTGCTATAGCATACGCTCACGGAGCTATCTCAAAAGAGGAGTGTATGAGACTTACAGCAGAGCTTCAGAACGTTCCTAATATGCTTGAAGTTGTTCTTAAAACACCTGATAATTGTCAGTATGTTGCTTCACAGCTTGTAAACAAGGAAAATCTTCTTTATATCGGCAGAGGTCTTGACTATGCACTTTCTATGGAAGGCTCACTGAAGCTTAAGGAGATATCATATATCCACTCTGAGTCATATGCCGCAGGCGAGCTTAAGCATGGCACTATCTCACTGGTAACAAACAATATGCCTGTTATCGCAGTCGCAACACAAAGAGAGCTTCTTGACAAGACCATAAGCAACGTCAAGGAGGTCAAGGCAAGAGGAGCGTACGTTGTCCTTGTTACTCACGGATATATCAACGTTGACGATGAGGTGGCAGATTATAAGATCGGTCTGCCGACAATAGACGATCTGCTCATGCCTATGCTGACAGTGGTTCCTTTGCAGCTTATCGCTTACTATACCTCAGTTCTCAGAGGCAATGATGTTGATAAGCCGAGAAATCTTGCAAAATCAGTTACAGTTGAATAAAATACAGGGCAATCCGCAAAGGGTTGCCCTTGCTGTTTGAAAAGGAGTTTATTATGAGCAAATACAGATATTTTGTTTTCGATTTTGACCTTACTCTTGCAGATTCTTCCGAGGGTATTCTGGAGTGTTTCAAGCACGTCCTAAAAGAGTTCGGCTATCCTCCAAAGGACGACAGGACTATCTACAACACCATAGGCATGACCCTTGTTGACGCTTTCGACCTGCTGACAGATATGCCTGACAATCCTCAGCGTGAGGATATGCGCAAGGCGTATGTAAAAAAGGCAGACGAGGTAATGGTGAAGAAAACATATTTTTATGACGATACTATCGCAATTTTGCAGACCTTGCAGAACGCAGGGGTAAAAGTCGGCATAGTTTCTACGAAATATCGCTATAGGATAGTCAATACTTTCAATGAGCAGGCAGGCTCTTTGCCTGTAGATATCATAGTTGGCGGTGAGGACGTTACAAGGGCAAAGCCTGACCCGCAGGGACTTGACCTGATAATAGAGCGTTTCGGTGCGGATAAATCGGACGTGCTTTATATAGGCGACAGCTACATCGACGCTGAAACTGCACTCAATTCAGGTGTGGATTTTGCAGGAGTAACAACTGGCTCTACCACTAAAGAGGATTTTGAAAAATACCCTCATATCTATATCGGCTCGTCACTGTTGGACATATTTCAGAATATATAAATTTTAAGTAAATATAATTTTAAATAAATGTGAAAAACTATTGCTATTTACGGAGCTTGATGTTATAATATAATTTGATGTACTATGTTAAGTACCAAGCGGATAACATAAATATTAATATATGAAAGGACGGGTATGCTATGATAAAAAGCATGACCGGTTTCGGCAGAGAGCATATCGTGGCAAACGGCAGAGAGATAATCGTTGAGATACGCTCTGTAAACCACAGATATTATGAATTTACTTCGAGAACTCCGAGAGCCTACGGCTATCTTGATGAAAAGCTGAAAGGCTTTCTTAAAAGCGGTATCTCCCGTGGTAAGGTAGAGGCGTCTGTTTCTATCTATAATCAGGAGGGTACTGACGCTGAGATAGAGCTTAACAAGGCTGTTGCAAAGGGCTATCTTGACGCACTGAGAGGTGCGGCTGACGAGCTTGACCTTGATGACGATATCACACTGTCACATATCATGAAACTTCCTGATGTGTTCACAGTTGTGAAGAAAACAGATGACGAGGAAGTTATTTGGAACGAGGTCAAGGACGTGGCTCAGGTGGCGTTAGACAGATTTGTTCAGATGCGTGAAACTGAGGGCGTTAAGATGTATGACGATATCAGCGGCAGACTTGATTACATCGAGGAAACTGTGGGCAAGATAGAAGATCAGTCACCTAGCGTTACTGAAAGCTACAGAGAAAGACTTTATGCAAAGATAAAGGAAACTCTCGGCGATAAGGACATAGACGAGCAGAGGATACTTACAGAAGTGGCTATTTTCGCCGATAAGGTGGCAATAGACGAGGAAACAGTAAGGCTCAGAAGCCATATCTCACAGTTCAGAGGGCTTATCAAGTCGGACGAGCCTGTGGGAAGAAAGCTTGACTTCCTTGTGCAGGAGCTTAACCGTGAGGTGAATACTATCGGCTCAAAGGCTAACGATCTCACTATCACAAAAATGGTGGTGGATCTTAAGGCTGAGATCGAAAAGATCAGAGAGCAGATACAGAATATCGAATAACGGCGGTGTGAGATATGCAGCTTATTAATATCGGTTTTGGAAATATGGTGTCCTCCGCAAGAGTCATTGCCATAGTTTCCCCTGAGTCTGCGCCTATAAAGCGTATCATTCAGGAAGCTAAGGATAAGGGTACTCTTATAGACGCCACCTACGGCAGAAGAACAAGAGCAGTGCTTATTATGGACAGCGACCATGTGGTGCTGTCGGCAGTTGCACCTGAAACTGTAGGCGGACGTGCTGCTGTTGACGAGGAGGACGATGACAATGTATAAGAACAATGCAAAGCTGTTTGTTATATCAGCTCCCTCAGGCTGTGGCAAGGGAACTATACTTGCAGAGGTCTTTAAAAACAGAGATGTGTTCTATTCTATATCCTGCACTACAAGAAAGCCCAGAGAGGGCGAAAAGGACGGCGTTCATTATCATTTTATAAGCGATGACAGCTTTAAGAAAATGATAGACAGCGGTGAATTTCTTGAACACGCAGGCTATGTTGGTCATTATTACGGAACGCCAAAGAAGCCTGTTCTCGCTAATCTTGAGCAGGGCAGAGATGTTATACTTGAAATAGAAACTAACGGTGCTTTTCAGGTGAAGAAAGCCTTTCCTGAAGCTGTGCTGATGTTTATACTTCCTCCGTCTGTTAAGGAGATAGACAGACGGCTTAGAAAGCGTGGAACTGAGTCTGACGATGTTATTGCTGACCGTGTAAGTCAGGCTGCCGGTGAGATCGGCAAAGCCGGCGGTTATGATTATGTGATAATGAACGACGGACTAGAGGACGCTGTGGAAGATTTTGTTGCAGTTATGAACTCCGTGAAAGCCGAGGACGGCAAGGCGGATAAATTCAGATCAGAAAATGATGATACAAAGAAATTAATTGACGAGGTGCTTAATTATGATGCTTAGACCGGCCGTAAGCCAGATTTTGAAGAACAATGAAAGCTATTATTCTCTAGTTATTGCAGTTGCAAAGAGAGCAAGAGAGATCACAAGCGACGCTTTTGACAACAAGCTGGTGCTTGATGAAAAGCCAGTAAAGACAGCAGTTGACGAGCTTTATAATGGCGAATACAAGATAATCGAGGATCCAAGCCTCAGAAAATAATCGAGGCTTTTTATGGGGAGGTGTACGGCTGTGCGTGGAGTTTTTATCGTGGCAAAGGTTGCAATAAGCCGTGCATCATACAGCTTTGACGCACTGTATAGCTATAGTGTGCCGGAGGAGCTGGCTCAGAAAGTGAAAAGCGGAGTGCGTGTGCTTGTGCCTTTTGGCAGAGGAAACCGCAAAGCCGTAGGGTTTGTTACGAGAACGTATACGGAAGCCGAGTATAACGATAAGCTGAAGCCTGTTATTTCAGTGGTGGACGGGGAAAGCCTTGTCACCGAGGAAATGATGAGGATAATAATGTGGCTGAAAGAAAACACTTTCTGCACCTATTATGACGCTTATAAATCCGTTGTGCCTACAGGCTTTTCCTACACTTTTTCACAGCATTACAGCCTTGTCAATACCTATATTGACGAGGATACTTTAAATGAAGATGAGAAAAATGTGGTGGACTTTCTCCGATGTGCAAAAAGTCAGAGGGAGATAGACAGCTTTCTTGACGTGCATAATGACGCACGAAAGAAGAAAACTGTGGATTCTCTTGTGGATAAGGGCTATGTTGAGATCAGCGACGCTTTGAAAAGAAAAGTCGGTGATGAGAACGTCAGCATGGTAAGGCTTTCTGACGAGTATGTGTCAGGGGAGATACAGACCACTCTTACTCCAAAGCAGACCCTTGTGGTGAAGCTTCTTGAGGAGGGCGGCTGTGCCTCTGTGAAAGAAGTCTGCTATATGACCAACTGCACTTCAAGCATATTAAAAAGGCTTGCTGACAAGAAAGTTATCGTGCAGTATAAATACGAGGTCATGCGTGACGCCATAGGAGAACTTGGCGAAAGGCAAGACCCTGACGATATCAAATTAAATGATGAACAATCAGCGGCATATGAGGGCATAATGGGGCTTATAAAAGCCGAAAAGCCCGCAGGTGCGTTGCTTTACGGTGTTACGGGAAGCGGCAAGACCTCTGTGTTCATAAAGCTTATAAAAAGCGTTATGGATATGGGTAAAACAGCGGTCATGCTCGTGCCCGAAATATCCCTTACACCACAAATGCTCGGCAAATTCAAGTCACTTTTCGGAGATAAGATAGCCGTTATGCACTCGTCATTGTCATTGGGACAGCGTACTGACGAGTTCAAACGTGTAATGCGTGGGGAAGCAAGAATAGTTATCGGCACAAGAAGTGCAATATTTGCTCCTGTCACCAACGTGGGAATAATCATCATGGACGAGGAGGGCGAGCCGTCATATAAGTCGGACTCAACGCCTAGATACCATGCACGAGATGTTGCCATACAGCGGTGCGGATATAATAACTGCGTGCTGTTGATGGCCTCTGCAACTCCGTCTTTGGAGAGCTTTTATTACGCGAAAAAGGGCAGATATCACTTGTTTGAACTTAAAAACAGATATTCAAAGTCGCCCCTGCCGGCAGTTGAGATAGTCGATATGCAGGAGGAAGCGGCAGAGGGCAATGACAGCTTGCTAAGCCGTGT
>NZ_FR890738.1:60254-69659 GCF_000435935.1 Ruminococcus sp. CAG:57
CTCACAGAAGTGCTTGCGAAAAAAGAGCAGGCTATCCTGCTTTTAAACAGGCGTGGCTATACAACGTATATCACTTGCATGGACTGCCGTCAGCCTGTGGCTTGCCCTAATTGCAATATACCCCTGACTTATCATAAGAAAAACGATAGGTATATGTGCCACTACTGCGGATATACCATGGATAATATAGAGCACTGTCCACAGTGCGGCTCACAGCGGCTCAAATCAAGCGGTGTGGGAACTCAGCGTGTGGAGGACGAGCTTGAAAGGCTTTTTCCGCAGGCAAGGCTTCTGCGAATGGACGCTGACACCACTTCTTCGAGATATTCCTATGAGGAGAATTTCAAGGCTTTTGAGAAAGGCGAGTATGATATAATGCTCGGCACTCAAATGATAGCAAAGGGACTAAATTTCCCGAACGTCACAATGGTGGGTGTCATATCCCTTGACAAGGCACTGTTCACAGGGGATTTTCGCAGCTATGAGAGAACATTCTCACTGCTCACTCAGGTGGCAGGAAGAAGCGGCAGAGGAGATAAACCAGGGGTCGCATACATTCAGACCTTTGTGCCTGACCATTATGTGCTGAACCTTGCGGCAGAGCAAAATTATGATGAGTTTTATAAAGAGGAGATAGCCTTGAGAAAGTCGCTGACATATCCGCCTTTCTGCGATATATGCGTCATAGGCTTTTCAGCACCCCTTGAAAGCAAGGTAATAGGCGCTTCACGCTGGGTGACTCAGCTTATAAAAGAGTATATCTCACAGCATAGGGTGAATTTTCCACTCAGAGCGCTAGGCCCTGCACCTTGCACATTTGAAATGATAAATAATCGCTACAGATACAGACTTATCCTGAAAACACGCAATACTGCGGATTTTCGGGAGATGATAAAGCATGTTCTGGGCGAGTTCTATAAAAATAAAGATTATCAGACAGTTCGTATTTATGCCGACATAAACGGCGATATCGGGCTTTAAGAAAGGATAGTTAAATAAATGGCACTCAGAAAAATACTTAATAAGAGCGACGAGATTCTTCACAAGGTCTGCAAGCCTGTTACAGAATTTGACGACAAGCTTGGTCAGCTTCTTGACGATATGACAGAAACCCTGAAAAACGCCAACGGCGTTGGTCTTGCAGGTCCACAGGTGGCAAAGCTGAGAAGAGTGGTCGTTATAATAATCGACGATAAGGTTTACGAGCTTATCAACCCAGAGATAACATGGCAGAGCGAGGAAAAGCAGAGAGTTCTGGAGGGCTGTCTTTCATGCCCGAACGAGTGGGGCTATGTTACAAGACCTATGAGAGTTAAGTTCAAGGCGCAGGACAGACACGGCAAGTGGTACGAAATGGAAGTATCAGAACTGTTTGCACAGTGCGTTTGCCATGAGCTTGCACACCTTGAGGGTCATCTGTTTACTGAGATAGTTGAAGAATTTGTAGAGGTCGAGGACTAATGAAAATAATCTTCATGGGTACGCCAGATTTTGCCGTACCAACGCTGAAAAAGCTTTATGACAGCGGATATGAGGTGCAGGCTGTTTTCACTCAGCCTGATAAGCCAAAGGGCAGAGGTTATAAGCTTACTCCGCCGCCGGTCAAAGTGCTGGCTCAGGAGCATGACACAACTGTTTATCAGCCGCAAAGCCTTAAAAAAGACGGCGAGGAGTATGTTAAAATTATCAATGACCTTGCCCCTGATTGTATCGTGGTGGCGGCTTATGGCAAAATGCTCCCTAAGTCGGTGCTTGATATACCAAGACTTGGATGTGTGAACGTCCATGGCTCGCTGCTTCCTAAATATCGTGGAGCAGGTCCGATACAGTGGGCTGTGCTTAATGACGAGGCTGAAACTGGAATTACGACGATGCTTATGGGCGAGGGCATGGATACAGGAGATATCCTTGTGGAAAAGGCTACTCCTATCGGCGAGAACGAAACAGCCGCTGAGCTTTTTGACAGACTTGCTGAAATGGGTGCAGAGGTGCTTGTTGATACCCTTGAAAAGCTCGATAAGGGTGAGATAACTCCTGTTAAGCAGGACGAGAGCCTTGCGACTTATGCACCAATGCTCTCAAAGGAGCTTTGCCCTATAGATTTCACAAAGCCTGTGAGAACGATACACAAACAGATATGCGGTCTGTCTGATTGGCCATGCGCTACTACAGTGCTTGAGGGCAAAAGGCTGAAAGTATATAAGTCTGAGATAGCTTCCACAAAGCCTTGCGGAAAGCCTGCGGGCACTGTGGTGGATAACAGCGACTTTTCTGTTGCCTGCTCAGACGGAGTCATAAGATTTACTCAGGTGCAGGCTGAGGGCTCAAAGAGAATGGATACCGCTGATTTTCTCAGAGGCAGACATATCGAGAACGGCACTGTGCTGGGATAATTCGGAGGAACTATGGGAAACGCCAGAAAAACGGTTTTAAGGCTGCTTACAAGGCTTGAAAACAGCGGCTCATATTCAAATATACTTCTTGACGAGGGCCTTGAAAGGTCAGACCTTTCACCTCAGGACAAGAAATTCGCCGCAGCTCTTTTCTACGGCGTTTTGGAAAGACAGATAACTCTTGATAACATTATTCGGGAATATTCACGCAACCCTAAGAATAAGCTTGGTACTGAGGTCAGAGTTATACTGAGAATGGGTCTTTATCAGCTTTTATATATGGACTCCGTTCCTGACAATGCGGCTGTGGACGAGTCTGTGAAGCTTGCAAAGAAAAACAGAAATCCTGCGGCAAGCGGCTTTGTGAACGCAATGCTAAGGGAGTTTATAAGAAACGACAAAAAGCTTCCAAAGGGCAGAAATGCTACGGAGGAGCTTTCTATAGAATACTCCGCACCTGTATGGCTGACGGAGAAGTGGACAAGGGAATATGGTAAGGACATCTGCCTTGAAATGCTGAAAACCTCTGTGGGACAGGCACCTGTCACCGCAAGAGTGAACACGGTATTTCATTCTCTTGAAAGCACACTGGATATGCTCGCTGAGGAGGGCATTACCTTTGAAAGGCTGTCCGTCCTGCCTGATTGCATAAGGATATGCGGTGCAGGAGCGGTGGAGCATACTAAGGCTTACAAAGAGGGCAGGATACACGTTCAGGATCTTTCGAGCCAGCTTTGCTGTGCGGCTCTTGATCCTAAGGAGAACGATACAGTTCTTGATCTTTGTGCCGCACCTGGTGGAAAGACCTTTACAATTGCCGAGCGTATGAACAACAAGGGCAGAGTGCTTGCTTTTGATCTGCATAGAAATCGTGCAGGGCTTATTGAAAGCGGTGCCAAAAGGCTTGGACTTGACTGCATAAGGGCAGGTGTCAACAACGCAAAGGTCTATGACGAGAAAATGCCAAAGGCTGACAAAGTGCTTTGCGACGCACCTTGTTCCGGACTTGGCGTAATAAGAAGAAAACCTGAGATAAAGTATAAAGAACCCTCAGATTTCGACAGACTTCCTGAAATACAGTATGATATACTGAAAACGTCAGCGGAGTATGTAAAAGTCGGCGGAACGCTGGTGTATTCCACCTGCACGCTGTCAAGGGCGGAAAATGATGAGGTGGCAGACAGATTTTTGGCTGAACACCCTGATTTTGAGCCTGCATCGCTAGGCGAGGCTTTCGGTAGCGACAGCGGTCTTTGCAGAATGTCTATCACACCTGCAAAATATAATTCAGACGGATTTTTTATTGCTAAGTTTATCAGGCTGAGGTGAACTT
Organism: Ruminococcus sp. CAG:57; assembly: GCF_000435935.1. Classification (NCBI taxonomy): domain Bacteria; kingdom Bacillati; phylum Bacillota; class Clostridia; order Eubacteriales; family Oscillospiraceae; genus Ruminococcus; species Ruminococcus sp. CAG:57. The sequence goes on from NZ_FR890738.1 coordinate 63,981, forward strand.
TTGGTAGCATTTGATGATAATGGAAAAATAGATATATTGGGGCTTCTGCCTGACGAGCTGGAAGCTGAGATACTAAAGCTTGGAGAAAAGAAGTTCCGTGCAGGGCAGATATTTGATTGGCTTCATGTAAAACGAGTGTCAAGTTTTGATGAAATGACTAATCTATCTGTACAATTAAGGAATCTGCTCAATGAAAAATTTTGTTTAAAATCACTATTTGTGTCAAAAAAGCTTGAATCTCATACCGATAATACTGTAAAATATCTATATGAGCTTGAGGACGGAAATCATGTGGAATCCGTAATAATGGAATACAACTACGGAAACACCATTTGCGTGTCAACTCAGGTGGGCTGCAAAATGGGCTGTCGCTTTTGTGCGTCAACTATTGCAGGCTTCAAGCGTGATCTGACTTCCTCGGAGATTCTGGGACAGATATACGCTTCTGAGCGTGACAGCGGAAGAAAGATATCAGGCGTGGTGCTTATGGGAATAGGCGAGCCCATGGATAACTTTGATAATGTTGTGAATTTCCTTGAAGTGCTGTCCTGTCCAAAGGGCTTTAATATGTCGCTAAGGCACGTTTCGGTGTCTACCTGCGGCATTGTGCCGAGGATATATGAGCTTGCAGAGAAAAAGCTGGGCATAACATTGTCTATCTCTTTGCACGCTTCCAATAATAAGAGCAGGAGCGAGATAATGCCTGTTAATGACAGGTATGATATCAACGAGCTTCTTGCCGCCTGCCGATACTATTTTAAGGTAACGGGCAGGAGAATTTCTTTTGAATATGCTTTGATAGACGGGCATAACGATTCTATGGAGGACGCAAGGGAGCTTGCGGAGCTTCTGGGCGGATTTGTCTGTCATGTGAATATAATCCCTGTTAATAAGATAAAGGAGCGTAATTATCATTCTGACAGAAAGTCAGCCAACAGATTCAGAGGATATCTGGAGAAGCTTGGGATAAACGCTACTGTGAGGCGGACCTTGGGTGCGGATATAGACGCTGCCTGCGGTCAGCTAAGACGAGAATATGAGATCTGATAAAAGGTGGTGAATCGCTTGTTTATAGCGTCTGATACAGACATCGGAAAAAAACGCAGTGAAAATCAGGACAGAGTGCATGCTGAATTTCTTGCTGACAATGTTGCCGTTGCGGTGGTCTGTGACGGTATGGGCGGAGCGTCATCAGGCGGAGTTGCCAGTCAGCTTGCCATTGACGCAGTAGTAAAACGTATCAAGGAAAATTTCCGAAAAGATATGAAACCAAATTCCATAAGAAATCTTATGCTCACTTCAGTGCATTATGCGAATACGATCGTGTATGGCAAGAGCAAGGAGGATATTGACAAAAACGGCATGGGTACTACCTGCGTTGCGGCATTGGTGGTGGATAAGACCGTCTATATGGTGAGCGTGGGCGACAGCCGTGGATATCTTCTTACCAAGGACGGTATAGCTCAGATAACCACTGACCATACTTATGTGGAAATGCTTTATAGGTCGGGTCAGATAACCAAAGAAGAAGCGAAAAATCATCATATGAGAAACGTTATCACAAAGGCTGTGGGCGTTGAATCAGATGTTGAGGTCGATTATTTCGAACTTGAAGAAAATGATAATTTTGCGGTGCTGCTTTGCTCTGACGGTCTGACCAATTATTGCACAGACAATATGATATATGAAACTGTGTTTGGCAATAATCTTGACGAGGCTATAAAACAGCTTATTGCTTTCGCAAACGAATGCGGCGGTAAAGATAATATTACTGCTGCGGTAATAGCAAATTAATGGAATGACAATAAAACATGAATAATATAGGAGTTGAATTACATGGATTCTAATATCGGCAAAAAGCTAGACGGCAGATATGAGATAACCGAGCTTATCGGCGTAGGCGGAATGGCTGACGTTTATAAGGCAGTTGACGTTATGGAAAACCGTACTGTTGCGGTAAAGATACTTAAGCCTGAGTTTTCACAGAACGAGGAATTTCTCAGACGCTTCAGAAACGAGAGCAAGGCTATCGCTGTACTTTCTCACCCTAATATCGTAAAGATATATGACGTGGGATTTTCTGACGAGATACAGTTTATCGTTATGGAGTATATCGACGGCATCACCCTTAAAGAGTTTATCGAGCAGCAGGGCGTGCTTAGATGGAAAGACGCTTTGCACTTTGTAACTCAGATACTCCGTGCTTTGCAGCACGCTCATGATAAGGGTATCGTTCACAGAGATATCAAACCGCAGAACATAATGCTTTTCCCTGACGGAACTATCAAGGTCATGGATTTTGGTATCGCAAGATTTTCAAGGATCGACGGAAAGACACTTTCTGACAAGACTATCGGTTCTGTTCACTATATCTCACCTGAGCAGGCAAGGGGCGATATGACAGATGAAAGATCTGACATATACTCTGTAGGCGTTATGCTCTATGAGATGCTCACAGGCAGAAAGCCTTTTGACGGTGAAAATCCTGTGGCTATCGCTCTCAAGCATATGCAGGAGGATCCGGTTCCGCCAAGAGAGATCATGCCTTCTATCCCAGAGGCTCTTGAAGAAATAGTTATGCACGCTATGGAGAGAGATCCTGCAAGACGTTATCAGTCAGCGGCAGAGATGATAAAGGATATAGACACATTCAAGCTTAATCCATCTGTTGTTTTCGGATATAAGAACAGCCCTGTTCCTATCCCTGTGGCTGATAACAATAACAAATATTTTGACGATGAGCATAGTGAGAACTATGACGACGATGAAGAATATGAGGACGATGACGAAGAAAACGATGACGAGGAAGAAGAGGAAGAAAAGAAGCGTTCTTACGTTGTTCCGATACTCCTTGCTGTTACAGTTGCAGTAGTTATCATTGCAGCGTTCGTTATCGTAGGAGTTGTGTTCAAGTCATTCAGCGGTTCAAACGGTATGCACACAGGTACAGTTACACTGCCAAACTTTGTGGGCAAGAATATCGTTCAGGTTGAGCAGGATTATAAGGATAAGCTTAAATTTGATATCACCGAAGAGTATAATGACCAGTATGACGAGGGAATAATCACATTCCAGGGTCAGGCAGCAGGAAAGTCTGTTAAGGAAGGCTTCACGGTCACACTTACTGTAAGTAAGGGCAAAAAAATGGCAACTATCCCTGACATGGTGAAGAAAGACGGCACTGTGGCTGAAAGCGAGCTTAAGGCTGCAGGATTTATGGTCGTTAAGAGAGATATATGGTCTGAGGATATAGCTTCAGGTCTTGTTGTGAAAACACAGCCGGCAGCAGGCGAGCAGTATGCCGTAGGTGCGACTGTTGCTTTGTTTGTAAGTAAGGGTCCTGTTGAAACAAGAGTCAAAGTACCAAGCGTTGTAGGTCTTACAGAAGAAAAGGCAGTTGCAATGCTCAAGGAGAACAAGCTCAAGGCTGAGGTCAAGGAGATCGAGCATGAGGGCGATAAGGGCAAGGTCATCGAGCAGGATACAGATGAAGGCACATATGTTGAGCGTGACACAACTGTTACTATTTACGTTTCGACCGGAGAAACTTCACCTGTTGAGGTAACATTCTCACTGCCACTCCCAAGTGGTATCCACGGCTCATATTCTATAGACATCTACAATAACGGCAACGTTGCTTATACACAGAAGATCGGCAGTGGAGAATCTGTTGCAGGCGGTTCTGTAAATGTAACTGTAAAGGGCAAGAAGACAGAAACTCTGACTATCTTCATCACAAATGACGAAAATCAGCAGAAGTGCCGTTATGCAGTATATGACATAGATTATGATAAGCAGACAGCTACTCTTAGCGGAAGCCTGAATGAAAGCGGTCTGATCGACATTACTCCGACAACGACCACAACTACTACAACTACGACCACAACAACTATTACAACTACCACTACTGAAGCACCTGCACCGGAGCCTCAGGAGCCAGACGAGCAGGGTCAGTAGTTCATGAATGGAATAATCGTTAAAGCTATCGGAGGCATCTACTATGTAGAAGCCTCCGACGGCATTTATGAATGTAAGGCAAGAGGAGTATTCAGAAGAAAGAACATTTCTCCTGTAGGCGGCGACAGAGTTGAATTTTCATTGGAGGACGACGGAAGCGGAGTTATCGAGAAGATAGAGGAAAGACGCTCATTGCTTATAAGACCGCCTCTTGCAAATCTTGATATGCTTGTGTTCGTTTCGTCTACCTGCGAACCAAGACCTAATCTGCTGTTGCTTGATAAGTTTATTGCAATAGCTGTTTTCAAAAAAATAGAGCCTGTGGTAGTCTTTACAAAGATAGACAAGGAAAGCTGTGACGAGCTTGTGAACATATACAAGGGCGCAGGGATAAAGACCTTTCAGGTAGACAATACCACCGGCGAGGGCAGTGAAGCTGTTAAGGCAGTGCTGGAGGGCAAGCTGTCGGCATTTACAGGAAACACGGGCGTTGGCAAATCGTCACTGCTCAATAATATGTTCCCTGCATTGGGGCTTGCCACCAACGAGATAAGCAAAAAGCTTGGCAGAGGAAAGCACACCACACGCCATGTAGAGCTATACAAGCTGGAGGGCGGTGGTTATATTGCCGATACCCCTGGCTTTTCGTCGTTTGATACCAACAGATATGATATTATTTTCAAGGACAAGCTTGCAGGCTGTTTTCCTGAGTTTCAGAAATACGAGGGCAAGTGCAGATTTCCTGATTGCAGCCACACAAAGGAAAAGGGCTGTGCGGTCATAGAGGCGGTAAAAAATGGCGAGATCGCAAAGTCAAGGCATGAAAGTTATGTGGAAATGTACGAGCAGGCAAAGCAGCTTAAGGAGTGGGAATACAAAAATGACTAAGAAATGCACTATCTTTTCAGGCGGTGAAGCGGTGTCGGCTCAGTGTGTGGCAGAATATAAGCCTTTTATCGACGATTCTCTTGTGATATCCGCTGACAAGGGCTATAAGCTTGCACAGGCAGTGGGCGTAAAGTCGGACATTATTATGGGCGACTTTGATTCCGCTGAAAAACCTGTTTTTGATAATATCGAGGTCTTCCCCTCAGAAAAGGACGATACCGACCTTATGCTTGCCATAAAGCAGGGCTTTGAGTCGGGTTGTGATGATTTTCTCATATTCGGTGCAACAGGTGGACGAGTAGACCACTTACTTGGGAATATCCAATCTCTGGGATATATTTTATCTTGTGGTGGTGAGGGAATGATAGCCGCAGATAGTGAGATAATTCGGCTTTATCGTGCAGGCAGTTACAGGATATATGACCGTGAGGGCTTTTCGTTCTCGCTGGTGGCATATACCGATAAGGTAGAAGGTCTGACCATAAAGGGTGCGAAATATGAAGTAGAGGACTGTCTGCTGACTAATACTTTCCCACTTGGGATATCAAACGTGGTGAAAGGCTTTGATGGGCAGGATAGAAAATATGCTGAGATATCATTCAAAAGCGGCTATCTGCTGTCAGTACAGTCAAAAATGGTAACCGATTTTTGATTTTTGAATAATATAAACTATAACTATTCGGGAGGTAATACTTATGAAAGTTGTAGTTGTAAAAAGTCCAAAGGTCATATCGGGTTTAATGAGGCTTATTTTCAAGATCAAAAAGGAAGAAGAATAGGATAACTGGCGGTACTCATGTGACCCGCCCCCTGTCAAGTAGACAGCGCAAAAAA
>NZ_FR890739.1:0-801 GCF_000435935.1 Ruminococcus sp. CAG:57
AGAAATACACTCGTTGATGATAAACCATATCGTCACAATAAGCCCGAAGTAAAAGCTGACACTTACCTCAATGCCTATCTGTGAAAGTCCTGAGATAAAGAGCCAATCAAGCACGCCTGACACCGCCACCACGAATATGTAGCCGACTTTCTTGAAAAGCCCTTTAAGACCGACACGGCTTGACAGCTCGCCCCTGCTCCATGCTTTCCACATTCCTGTGATATAGTCGATGATCATCACAAGCACCAGAATGACTATAGGTATCGCCATAACACGGAAATACGCTGACAGCCCTGCGGCTATCGCTGAAATGATGATTTTTGCTGTGTTTTCTTTCATTACTGTTCCTCTCTTTCGTATGTTTGTCCCGTGATTGTTGTATACTCCTCAGCCGTGATCCACTTGCCGACGGCGGTGTGCACCATAGCAACCGACCACAAACGGCTGTCATAGTATCTCTTGACCTTTGCGTAGTTTTTACTCATCGCCGCTCACCTCCAACTCAACACCGTTCAACATAGCCAGAAAATCAACATTTGCCTTTATCCTGTCTATCTCGGTGACCTTTGGTTTGTTGAAATTATCTTCCGTCAGCCCCATGCTCTCAACCATAGATTTTTCTAACTTCGTCATGTTGTACCTCCTACTTCACTCAGCTTCACGATATACTCTTCTTCTGATGGCACTGGTATATGGTAATTATCGTTGCTGTTTTTGAAAATCACTGAACCGCCTGCTTCGACCTCGATATTTCGCAGGAAGTCATCTGGTATCAGGGTTGATATATCGGTGACGATTGGG
>NZ_FR890740.1:0-1836 GCF_000435935.1 Ruminococcus sp. CAG:57
GAATTCGCATTACGGAATTAGTGATGTAATTGTTGATGCAGATGCAGTTAATTTATACTATGAGTATAAAGATAATCCCAATATGGACTTAAATGAATTGCTTAACAATTATTTAATAAAAATGAACAACAAGCAAAGATTTTCTGATTTTATATATAATATTACAGGTTCAAATGAACGATCTGATTTGAAAATACTTGCTACATCATATATTAGACCTCCTATGGATTTTCTTTCTGCTGGTTGCGTGTATAGTTCATCTACTTGTAATTTAATAACTGAAAATATGATATATGGTTTTGCAAGTGCATTTTGCGATTATTATTTTGACTTAGCTAATTGAGGTTTAGTATGAAAAAAGTATTGGTAGTTGTCGGCATTATTATTTCTGCAGTAATTATTTCAGGCATTATTGTTGGTTTGGGTAAGAATGAAAAAACACTGTTTAATGAAAAAATTGAAACTGATAATAATGTTTTAATTTCAATCAAAGTTATTGAAAGCAATAAAGGTTGGCAACCTGATAAAACTATGATTATATCCGATGAAAATGAGCATTTGATTAGATATGCCATTGGATTTGAGGACTATACCAATTATCTGCCAAGTTATTATTTTTGCTATGATATAAATCCCAATGAATATTTGGTATGGGTTTATCAGCAAAATGGTAATGAATTTATTTACTATTTCAATACCGATACACAAGAAAAATATATGCTGGATTATAATAACATTGGCAACAGGACGGAAACTTTTTATGTTGCTGTCGATAAAGTTATAAAGTCAAATTTTTTATCTAAAATAGATTCTAAAATCAGTAATATGAATAAATGGAATAGCTATTTGTCAAACACTTAGGAGAAATCAGATAGCACAGCGATTGTTTTTCAGATGTTGAGGAAATGTCCGGATTACTTGTTGATTCAGGCTACAATCCCATTAAACCCAATTATATGAAACCTGATACCGACGCAAATTTGAATCTGTTATGTTTGAAAATGTTAATTTCGAGAATAGTTATTTTTCGGATTGTTTATTTCACGATATTACAATAAATAACTGTAAGGGATTAAAAAACGCATTTTTTGAGAACATTAATTTTGGAACAATCGAAACACCCGTAATATTATCGGATGAAAAAGCTCTTCAATATCTACTTAACTATAATATTTAGCTATTGCTATTATTTTTGCCGTACAGACTAAAATCTGTACGGCAAAAATAAAAAGGAGAACTTACATGAAATTGCAAATTATACCTGGGGAAAGTGTTGGCAAATATAAGTTGGGAATGACATATCATAAGTTGATAAAAACTATTCAATTAGAAAATATTGCGTATAAGAAGATAGTATTACCAACTTGTATCAAAATTGTAACAAAGAATATGATGTTCTTACTGGTTAATAATGTTATTATGCAGATTACAGTATATGGGGATTTCAAAGGAACATTTAATGATACCATAGGTATAGGTTCTTCCTTGGCTGATGTTAAAGAATACATCGGTGACATCAAAACCGGTGAATATGATATTGTGCCGACTTATGAATTACGAGATATATCGGGTATATGCTTTGAATTAAAAGATGAAGATAACTGTGATGAATATAAAGTACCTATAGATGCAATCAGTATTTATTATCCGTAGGGGTTTAACTTGAGATTATGTTGTAAACACATAGGCATGCGCGTATATCAGCCAGAACCAAATGATTTGAAATATGATGTGCGGAGATGTGAAAAATGTGGCAGTGTATATTTGTTCAAAAACAATAAAGATAAGATTCTATTTATTTGATTGCTATAAGTGGAGTAATGATTCTTCGGAAGG
>NZ_FR890741.1:0-390 GCF_000435935.1 Ruminococcus sp. CAG:57
AAACGAAACAAGCGATATACCAAAGTACACTCCGCCGATCATGGCAAGCGTACCAAGCATATAAAACAATGTACAGAAAAACAGTTTAATAGGTGTATTCTCTCCAACAAAGCTGTTAGGAAATACCAAACAATAAATTGTTAGACTAAGCACAAGACCACAAGCAGTTATTAATCCTGACAATGCAAATGTCTTTGGAGGCGGCGGTTTAATGGTGCCTTCGTCAACAAATCTTTTGTAGTTATACCAAAATAATGCCTTGTTAGCCATAATTATGTCACCTCAATTCCATCATATAAAAAAGCTCTTGTCTAACAGATATCTTCCAACCCCTTATAATATGCTTGCTGGGCGTCATTTAAACTATCCCATGCCGAAGCTTTAGCATTT
>NZ_FR890741.1:513-13072 GCF_000435935.1 Ruminococcus sp. CAG:57
TCTTTGTAATATCCATTATTACGCTCCTATAATTTATTATTCTAATTACTTTTAACTGTTTTGCTTTTCCATTTGATCGCAATACTTTCAATTGTCAATTTATTAGTATAATGTACTGTTATATAATAATATAGCTTATGTTGCTTTTACTCTATGAATTTTGACTGTAAGAAAAATTATTATCGAATATTGAAATGATATCAAAATCGAAGATTTTAGCTTAAACATCTGTAAAACATTAAACAAGAAACCCGTTATCGAGTCGGTAAACGCAAACAGATATAAAAATAGTGGCGTATACATAGAGAATAATAAAAATAATATCACTGCTGTCATAAGTAAACTGATAATATCAAATTTATCCTTTTTTATATAAAACAATGTTGGCAAAATAACGATACATAGAAACGTAAGTGTGTTGATTATAAAAAACAAAGCAATTCCACTTGCCCACGTTGAACCGCTAAGAGTATCTAACACCTTTGAAAATACATATCTATACATAAGAGCAAACAAAATACTTAACAAGTATATCGTTATGTCAAGTGCAAGAATTTTAAAATAATTATATACCTTTTTCAAAATTATCATCCCCTTGATATAACGTAATAACTAATTTATAAATGTGGATCTGATATGTAATCTGTTCCTTTGAGTACATCATTATCAGTACTGTATCTAATAAAATCCCATTTTACATCTTTAAATATTGGAGCCACTTCTTCTAATGCTATTGTCATATGCTCTTGCCCCTCTGCAGCCAACAAGGCTAAGTATTGCATGAAATATGTAGTGCTTTGACATTCAACCCATCGTCTGTCAGATATTAATAATTGCAAAATTTCTGAACCATTTATCTGAATCCATCGGATAGTCATAACAACCTTTCTTTGAAATAACGCCGATATTCCAGTATGTGAGAAAGCAGATAAACAACATACTGATTGCCGATACGACAACTGCTTCAATAATAAGGAACGGTGTTGAATAAGTCTCCATACTTCTTGACAAAATCGCCAAGATAACAGTCTGTAAAAGTCTTACGAAAATTCCCAGTATGATTATATCAAGTATAAATCTCCATAGGAATGATTTTGTGAACCCAGTCATTGGTTTTTTCTCCTGTCATTCTATCGTATACTCTATCGTATTACTAATAGAAGTACACTCCCCTGTAGCTTCATCATAATCTGTAACCAAAGTCACTGTATAGTCGCCTTTATCAGCAAAAGTCAAAAAATTAGTCCAAGTTTTGCTGTATGCCTGAAAACATTTACTAAATTCACCGTTTTTGGTGACGTACCAGAATAGGTTTTTATCATAGCTATCCACTTCGGGTCTGTTTACCAAAATCCGTTTCTCATGGGCTATCTCCTCTTCGGTAAGAGTTATTTCAACCATTTGAATTTCAGACGTTTTTTGGTTCTCCTTTGAAAATGATATTGATTTCATCAAACCTGATTTTTTATAGTATTCAATTTCTCCGGATCTTAATTCAGAATTATCTTTATCAGTTATCAGCAATTTGTCTTTTTGAGTTATAGGAAACCTGTAACTAGTTCCTTTTTTGTCTACAGCTACAATATATACAGAATCACGACTAGCAGATGTATGCGAAACTTCTCCGGGAAAATAAAAATCTTTAATTTTTAGGTTATCAATAGATTTAACATCAGAATCATGTAAATCCAGCAAGACATCTTGCCACAAGAGAAAATCCCCCTTAATATTTCCGCGAAGTATTGAAACATAGCTATCTGTAATCAAAACATAGCCTAAAAAAATGCAGATAAATGTGCAAATTATATTAGCGATTAACTGCTTGACTTTATTATTCTCTCTAATTAAATTATGAAAAACATAAAAAATCAATAATGATGCTCCAAGATAAAGAATGATCTGGAATAAAATATTGATTGGGATTGTTACAGCCAGACGAATAAGAACTGATTTTCCAATTAAAGAAGAAGGAGTACAACAAATAGCAATAGTTATCAGCATAATAATCAAAATTATTACTACTGCATATATCATTTTTTTTGAGAATGTTTTTTTCATATTGCCAAATCACCTTTTGTAAAATTATCTTCTATATACAAGATGTTTCTATATGCAAGTAAGTCCATTTCTCCATTGTCAGTATCAACTGTTGATGTATAATCATAAATATATTTTCTTATCCATAATGGAATAGCAAGCATATTTTCACTATACTTCATCTCAGCAAATTGTCAAAATAATATTTTGACAGAACCTAACAAATATTCCAAATAAGATAATGTCTAATATGAACCGCCATAGGAATGATTTTGTGAATTGGGTCATTGTTTTTTCCCCTAAAATAATCAATCTTCTTTTTCCAGTGGTACACTCTCATACTCTTCAGAATTACTATTCTTACTCCTCTTAGAATATAAAATGGTATTGCTGATAGGGGCTTGATCTTCGACTTCTTCGTCATTATCCAAAACAAGAGTGACAGCGTAATCTCCGGCAGGAGCAAAAGTTAGAATATTTGTCCAGTTTGACCGAATAGCTAAACTGCGCTTATAGAACTCGCCGTCACAGGTAATGTACCAATATATTTTCTTTTCCATCTCAGCTAATTCTACGCTGTTCGGATCTAAATCATCATACACTGCAATACCAGAACGCTCTACAAGTATTGTATTGTTTTCATTAACGCTTAATCTTATTTCAATATTTTGTTTTATAAAATATGAATATGATGGAGAACTAAGTGACAAATTGTAATCGGAGGTATCCGTTATATCCAGAACTTCTTTTACATAACCTGATCTTTTATAATATGAGATTCGAAAATGCCGTTCAACTGGAATTTCTTTTTGAAATCCGTTGTCGCCCTTGATCGTTTCGACCTGACTTGATTTTAGTGATCGTTTTACATTAACACCATCACTGTTTTCTACCCAAATATTTCGATTATCGTATAACTCAATGCTGTCGGTTTCAATACTTATCGGATCATCATATTCTATATCGTCATTTATTTCGGATATCAGAGACAACTGTTCAAATACTGTCATATTGCTGATCTCAAATATTTTATTTATACCTGCACCTACTCCTATAAGCAAACAAATAAAAACTAATATCCGTATCCGATTTTTTAACAAAAAATCTTTATCATGGTTTATTACGGCTGATGTAATAATTTTCAAGCCTAATTTTTTTGACTTATTAAATTTCCTATATCTTGCACTTAGCAAAAGGCCCTCACCCATAGCCATTATAATGACTGCGGCATTATACACAACCAAAAGATAGCATATAAAATTAAATATTATCAATCTTTTGAAATCAGATATACCGTTAGTGAATATCCCTTCATACAAATATTCATAATAAACACCATAAGCCGCAAAAACGCCAATCAGAAATAAAATAACATTTATTAAGCAAACATAGTAAATATGATTTTCTAACTCATTATTGCCATCTATCAAAAAAATCCTCCTCTAAGTTCAATAATCTTCTTATTTCATTAATTACAAGTTTTGACCGTGTTACTAAAAAGGTCAGATATTCATGAAAAAGCAGTAGATATGCCTTGATTGCCTAATTCTAATACTGAAATAAGCAATGGAAACAGTGTATAGAACTCAGAATCTTCAGCCTTTTTAGTATCTGCTTCGACTGCATTCAAGTCATCTATTTTAAATTGTATCACAGCTTCTTCAATTTTGCAACCCTCATCGTAAATAAATTCCGAACAAATTCCTAAAGTTGCATCATTTGTCATTGCTTTTGAGTAAAGGCTTTCTCTTGCATCAAGATTTGACAGAATATTTCCTGCAGCTTTCATTTTAACCGATACCTCGAAAGGATTTGTATCGGCATCAATATTTGAAAAGCTTTCGACAACTGACGGAACGTCAACTTCAAATATATACTCAGAATCAGGCACGCCAAAAGTCTGGGGATTGGTTCCGCTGAGAGATTTTGTATTTTTAATTCACCGGTAAAACCGTTACCCCAATCGTTGGTAACATTCAGCGAAACAATATATTCATTTTCTGCTTTATCGGTTCTTTGTGAACAGATTTCAAAAGCTTTTGGAATTTCAAGACCTTCTCCTGTCACACAGTAACCGAAATTCACTTCCTGATCGGACTGAATTTCATAATTATATCCTGCGTTTTTTATAATATACTGAGTTTCGCTGCTGCTGTAAGCAATGCCGTTCCAAAGTCCGCTTATCTCTCCATGAGCGTCGTATTTCAAAGCCCAGTTTGATATAGTTTCTGAACATAAATTTTTGATTTTATTTCAATATTCTGATTATTGCCCCATGAGCTTTTAATATCATAATAAACAACATAACCATTGCCTATATAGACAGATGAATTGTTATCAGCAACATCTGCTGCCGAAGCGTAGACCGGAACAATTATGTTGATGGGGACAATAACAGACATGAAAATTGAAATGATTCTTCTTTTCAATTTTTTCCTCCAGATATGTAAAATCTTGTTTTCATAGGAATCCGACGCACAGTTTTCCATGCTGAAAAATTATGATCAGAAATCCGATTACCGCTCCTATGGTAATGCTTTGTTATATTTTTTTAGTCATCAAAATTAGAAGAAAGTGTTTTTTTTCTTGCTGAATAATGTCCGACGATACTTTCTCCGGGTTTCAGACTGATTGTTTCAGACTCGCCGTCTTTTAAAAGAGTCGTTAAGAATCTTTGAATATTTTTCTTGTCCACATTTCCGTTTTCCCACGGAATAATATCAATTATTCCATTAGGATAAACAACAGTCATGTCGTTTACATTAAGGAATTCTGAGTATCCGCTCTAAAAAGCCAAAAAGCCAATCCTATTGGTTTCTCTATTTTAAGAGATACCAACAAAAATGGCAGGCTTAGAGCATAATATACTCAAAGTCTGCCGTTTTGTTTGACGATGTTTAATTGTTGAGGGTTCAGATCCTTTTTTACGAAAAAGCATCTACGGTTTTACACCTGAAATTTTTACCCTCAAAACGCAAAAAAAACTCGTAAATACGAGCTTTTCGAGGTGTGCATCTATTTTATTGCACAAGTATGGTGCGGCAAACGGGACTTGAACACTCAAGTCTTTTGAAGAAATAAATGACAAAGGGGGAGAGAAAATCATGGGCAATGCATTGGTTTTGAATAAGGACTTCAAAATAGTCATGTCAAACAGCATGGTCAAAGGCAAGCAGGATATGCTGACATTGTGGCAGCATAAGATTTTTCGGCTATTAATTTCGCAGATAAAGCCCTCAGATATGGGATTAGAAACATACACTTGCAAGATAACGGACCTTGCGAAGTATCTCGGAATGAAATCGAAGTCCATGTATGGTGATATTAATGAACTTACGGATAAGCTTATGCAGGCGTTTATTAAGATCAATACAGGTGGTATTGGAAATCGTGAAAATTGGTTAAAAATCAACCTTATTTCTTCCTGCTCATGCAACAACGGAATACTTACTATCAGGCTTAACGATGATGTTAAGCCTTTTGTTTTGCAACAAAAAGGGTTCTATACGCAGTATGAGATAGGCAGTATCTTGAATTTCAAATCTGTATATGCTATCAGGCTCTATGAGATTTTGCTTTCCGACTTCAAGGCTAGTTTCTTTTCAAGGCACAAGTTTGAGTATTCTATTGAACGGCTCAGACAGCTTGTAGGCTGTGAGGATAAGCTGTTAAAATTTAGCCAATTCAAGGATAAGTGTCTTTGCAAGGCTATTATTGAAATCAACAAATCTGATACATCAGAGTTCACGCTGACAGCCAAGTATCACAAGAATGGAAGAGCCGTTGAGGGAGTTTCATTCATTCTTCTCAGCAGAAGCGAATGTTTTCTGCCGTGTGATGATTACTATGATATTATCACAACAACCACAGAATGGAGTGAAAGTTGGGCTGAACCTGACGCCCCGATTTAAAAACCACCTTTTCCTAACGAGGTGGTTTTTAAAGTTAGGAAAAAGTGGCTCTAAAGCATGAAGGTGTGTTGAAAGTTAGGAAAAAGTGGTCGATTGGTTAAAGAAAAATGGTTTTTCGCTAGGAAAAAGTGGTCTTTGCACAGACAAAAATCAGGCTTTTCTGCTCTGAATTGTTGAAAGTTAGGAAAAAGTGGCTCTAAAGCATGAAGGTGTGTTGAAAGTTAGGAAAAAGTGGTCGATTCGTTAGGAAAAGGTGGTTTTTCGTTAGGGAAAAGTGGCTTTTGATTAGGAAAAAGTGGTCGATTGGTTAGGAAAAAGTGGTCGCTACGTTAGGAAAAAGTGGTTTTTAAACGCTTGAAATGGCGTATCTACGCTGTTTGCGACCTCCCTAAGTATATATAAGTATATATAAGTAATTAAAGTATCTTAAAGTATATAAGTAAGCGG
Organism: Ruminococcus sp. CAG:57; assembly: GCF_000435935.1. NCBI lineage: Bacteria > Bacillati > Bacillota > Clostridia > Eubacteriales > Oscillospiraceae > Ruminococcus > Ruminococcus sp. CAG:57. The sequence continues at coordinate 6,909 of NZ_FR890741.1, forward strand.
ATCGATGAAAAAAGCAACATGAAAATTGTCACTAACAGCAACAGCTTGTCGGTGATGATTTTGATGATGTTTTCATCATCATGGCATAGAACAGGGTAGCTCCCTGACAGGCAGATTTAGTGTTCTTCATCTGCCTTTTCTATGCTTTTTTAGATTATTATGAAGAACACAAGATATCTGAAAGGACGATGTTTATGAAGAACACAAAAATTATTGCAGTAGCTAATCAGAAAGGTGGAGTTGCAAAGACTACCACAGCTGTCAACACAGGTGTTGCACTTGCTATCAGGGGACGCAAGGTCCTGCTTATCGACTTTGACCCGCAGGAGTCACTGTCACAGTTCTTTGGCTGTTATGCGGCTGAAAAGAATATTGCAGGGCTGATGTATAACGTCATCAACAAGCGTGATTGCAATATCTCTGAGTATATCGTACACAATGAAGTCAACAAAATTGACTTCATTCCCTCAGAGCTTAACGCCATGAACAAGCTTGAGAAAGACCTCATTTCGGTAAGGTCTAAGGAAACAGTGCTGAAAAGAGCGTTTGCAAAGGGCAAGGAAATCATAGAGAAATATGACTACGTTATAATCGATTGTCTTGCAAGTCTTAATGTCATGCTTGACAATGCTCTGACTGCCGCAGACCATGTGCTTATTCCTTGTCAGGCTTCGCCTATGTCTTTTGGCGCTTTGCCAAATTTGATACTTCAGGTAAAGGAAATTCAGGAAGAACTGAATGACAGCCTTAGCATTCTTGGAATAGTGACTACGATGTATAGCAGAACTAATATCTGCAAAAATACAAAAGAAATGATCGACAATACCTACGGTGAGTTGGTATTCAAAACATACATAGAGCAAATGTCGGCTGTAGCTGAGTCACCGATGAAAGAAAAAGCTGTGGTGCTGAGTTCGGCACAGCGTAACAGGGTGTCAGCACAGTACAAGGAACTTGCAACAGAAATTGAGGAAAGGGCGTGAGCATATGAAATTTGATAAGATATTAGCAACATCTCAGAGCCGCACCAAAGCTCCGACAGAAGATACTGTTATCGAGGAAAGCAGAATAATCAAAGATAATGCGGAGATACCGCTCACGGATATAGATTTTTATAGCGACAATAATGTTGCACAGCCTTTTAACATTGACGAAGAAGAGCTGAACAGGCTTACAGAGTCTATCAAGAGCATGGGACAGCTTACGCCTGCCACTGTCAGAGAGCTTGACAGTGGCAAGTACGAGTTGCTTTCAGGTCATAAGAGATACATTGCACTCCAGAAACTTGAAAAGAAAACTATCCTTTGCCGTGTTTGTGATTTTAATGACAAAGAAGCATTCAAGGCTGTTTGTCATGCAAATATACAGCGTAAAGGTGAGAAGCCTACAGAAATATGTAATATGTTTAATGGCTACAGACAACGTTTCGGTGAGGATATGTCTGTAACGGAAATGTCAACGTTTTTTGGAATTTCACCAAAAACGTTATATCGGTGTATCCATATCAATAATCTTATTGACGAGCTTAAGTCGTTGGTCGATACTGGTATGCTGTCGATACATGCAGTCGAGATAATAGACGCTCTGAATGATGAACAGCAGAAGGTGCTGTATGACTATCTGAAAAAGGTAGAAAAAGCTTTGACACCAAAGGCGGCAAAACAGGTCATTGAGCTTGCGGACCAAAACAAAGACTTTACAGTTGATGATATCGACAAGACTCTTAATCCGCCAAAGATTAAAAAGGTCTATAAAAGCTCTGTTTATAACACAATATATAGCGTTGAACCTTTGCTCATTCAAGGAATGACTGAGCAAGAGTTGGACGAGCTTGTATATAAGTTATTAAAACAGCACATGACCGAACAGCAGGAGGGCGGTAACGAAGTTGCTAAGCCTGTTAGGTGGGACGGCAAATCAATGCAAGCAGAGGTCGATACTGCTGTGATAAGAATATCGAGAAAGTATGATATCAGACGTATGCTTGAAAGAAATGTATCGGCATTTGACATTGCTACACAGTTGAGAAATCATTGCATTAATATGTCTTATGGAACACCTGACGGAGAGTACACCATCTTCTGCGGTGATACAATGCTGATTAAATTCACCAATCGTATACTCAATGCCAATGGTGCAACAAGACTGGAACTGACATGGCGTCAGGTAGCCGATGAACTTATAAAACTCACAGAATTGTCCATGGACAATCTGAAATCTGAATAAGGGAGATTTAAATCATGAAGAACGAATTTAATTTTGCAGACAATATCGACAAAACAAAGATAACTCTGATAAGGCACTACATGGCGGAAAAGGGCATGGACAGTGCAGACTTTGACGAACAGCTCGCAAAAGAAATCAACGAAGCTGTTGAGGTCATGTATAGAAAATACGTCCCTAGAGCTGTACGAGAGCTGTTTGCTCAGGAAAGCTTTACGCTGAAAAAAACAGTCGCTCCTGCGGTCAAGAGTGAAGATAGCAGAAAGGAAGTTGAGAACAATGGCTGAACATCATCTCGGAGCAATAGATTTTGAACTTTCTAAGTTCAAGAACAAGTCAAGAATAGAGGGCTACAGAGCCGCATACTTCAAGGACGATGAACATCATAGTGGCTCTATGACGTTCGTTTTTCGTGGACCTTTAGAGCCTGTTGTCTATGCAAGATATCCATATGAGGAAGAAATGATGTTTGAGGTCGGCTATATTGGTTTTATCAATGATGAGATATCTTTCAGACCATATAAGAAGTTGCCGTATGTCGGACGCTATACGGCTGAAAAGGTGACAGAAATGATGAATGAGGACAGCTTTAAGCCTGATCCAAATGAGCTTGGCAGAGTGAGATGTTTTATTCACAAGCAAAAAGAAGTGCTTGCATGGGCGCATGAACTTGGATATACTTGTTCATTCTCTAACGTTGAATATGTCACTGATGTTGACGGAAAGTCAATTCCTACGATATATTCAAGGATAAGACGATGAAAGTCGCTGAGTTGTATCAAGGCTATAACGGAGAATTTTTTGAAATTCTATCTTTTTCAGATAATGCCGCCTGCATTATATCGGCTAACACTGGCGTTTACTCTGCGGTGGCTAAGCCTTTCATAGACAACTACACAATAGATTGGCGTTTCAAATACGATTTTAAAACACAGGAAAAAGCAGTTAAGGCTACAAAGGAGCTTAGGCAAATGTATTTCAATTTTGAAGATAAAAACAGAGTAATGTCGATATCACAAGATATTGACAGTTGTATTGCAAGAAATGCAGACGGCTATCATTATGACCTTGACAGTGCATATGATGAGCTGATAGAGAGTAACACGGCATTCGATATTGCCTGCACAATGGCACTCGTTGTCAAGCAACATAATCAGGTCGGACGTGATATGAGATATCACAGTGATGTTGTCGAGTGGGCTAATGATTTTCTGCAAAACAATGATATAGATTTTGAGCAATTCAAAAGCTTGCCATTGTGCCATAGCCATGCTATAGTGCTTAATGGCTTTGCAGAAAGGGTAAAGGAGAGGTCTGAAAATAACGGACTGAGCGTGACAATAACTAGCGGAATGTCAATGTGATGGCTTTTGTCCGTGGACAAAAATCGAATACAAACGTAAGGACACTTGAATTTTCAGGTGTCCTTTTTTGTTGACAAAAGTCACTTTAAATGATAAAATGGGAGAATGAGGAATGATTGGTTGTATTATATTCATAATAATATTCTTAGTTGGAATTTTATACACAGTGAAAAATAAGAACAAAAAGAATGAGTTAATGGTATCGTTATATGATATACTCTGCTTATTGACGGTGTATATAATGTCAACAGAATCGACACGTTTACTTTTTCCACGATTGATAGTTATTTGGCTAATGGCAATATATATTATAATTCGTGAAAAATATTACAGTCCATTGTCGCAAAAATGGAAAGTAATTTTTGTATGTGCAACAATCATTCTTCTAATAATTCTATGTTGGAAGTGGACACGTGAGTTTATTTAAATTCTTGTTTAATTGCAGGCTAAAGTTTCGACGTTTTTTATACCAAAACAGATACTTGATTGAACGAATGTATAGCACAGCATGGTTTTTGATGTTTTTTAACATTATATTAACTTTAATTATTCGGAATGGATTTTCTGAAGCAATGCTAGTAATAATATCAATATGTTTTTTTCTGATTGATTTTATAAGGTCACTAAATAAAATGACGACATCATTACGTTCATTTTTATTAGATAGTGTCTTTTTAGAGCTTATATCGGTAGCCGTACTTTTTGATGTCTTTAACAAAATTGCACATTTAGGAAATAATTCATATGATTTCATCATACAATATGTATTGATAGTATTAGCAATAACCATTTCATGGTCAATTGTCAGTTGCATGGCTAACAACAAAGTTGCTACATTAGCAAATATTATATTATCTACTGCGATTGGATTGATGATATACATTAAGGACGCTATTTTTGATGTTCTACCTGATAGCCTGTTTCAAAAATATGATTCTTCCGATTTTTTGATATCGATTGGCTACACACCAAAAGGAATAGTGCAGGCAGCATTAAATTACGCATTCTTACCATTCCTAATAAGCAATATAATTGCCGCTCTTATTTGTGAAATAAAAGGATATTGGATTGATAAATACAATGACGGCAAAGATATTACGATGGAGATGATAAAAAGCAATATAAATGAGGAAAAAGAACATAGTACGAATGTATCTGTAGAAAATTCAGAGAAATTGGAACAAAATCAAGCTAATATTGAAATGCAGGTTAAAATAATCGACAATCTTTTAGCAAAAGGTTTTAAGCTATCAGAAGCTTTAGAGCTTGCAGAACTTAACGAGGAAGCATATAACAAGTTCAAAGCTGCAAAGTAATTTTGTCCGTGGACAAAAATCGAATACAAACGTAAGGACACTTGAAATCTCAGGTGTCCTTTTTTTACAAAAAGGAGTGATTGGACAATGGAAAGAATATTTTACATTTCACTGGGTGCAGCTCTTTGTATAACAGGAATTTGGGGAATAATCAGAGAATTTATTCCTGAGAAATACAGACTTTTCAAGAAAGGCAGGAAAGAAAAATGATTTTTTATGATGACGAACACGAGGAACTGTTTAACAAACTCTGCAAGAAAATGCCCTATCTTGACGGCTATCACTTGTCACTTGCGTATCTCCTCACGATGGACGCTGTTTTGCGTTATCATATTGGCGCACTGTATGACGTTAAAAAAGATGTGATTATTTTTGAGGGGTTGAACAAGCCTTTTCAGACAAGCACAAGCAGTAAAACAACACGTCTTGCCTTTAACCTTTGGAGCGGTTCAGTGTATGACTCAGATCCACCTGAAACTTATATCGACAAGAACGGACAGAAAAAATATGTGCCGAGCAAATACTATGCTCCTGACAATATTTTCAACTGCACATATGCGCCGTATTACTTCCAGGCAATCAAAATCAGGTTCGAAATTTTTATGTGAATAATGAAATGGAGGTAATGGTATGAAAGTAAAGCACTATCACAGAGAATATGACAGCTACAAGACCGAACGTCAGTGGGCGCTTGAGGGCTTTCTTGTAGCAGAAAATGTAGAGGGCATAGAGCTTTTGCCAAGCAAACAAAGCAAACAGCCATGCAAGTATTACAAACCTAATGAAGTCAGACCTGCAACAGAGAGTGAGTTGCAGGCTTTTTTTCAGCCCGAAAAAGAAAGACGCAGAGAACAGGCAAGGGCATATCGTAAGGCTAGGCTAGAACGTGAGCAGGAAGAACGTGAAAGAGAACTTGAAGAGGCAAAGTGGTGTGCTGTTGAGCCTTACAAGAAAAAAATTGAAGAATTGAGCATGGTTATAAATGCTCTTGATAACGATCCGTCAACAGCCATTGCTATGAACTTTGAAGCAACGGGATATGAATATGGAGATGAATTATTACAACTATCAATCATCAACTTCAAAGGGGATATTCTTTTTAACAGCTATTTTAAACCCAAAAAACACAAAGAGTGGACAAAAACTGAAAAGGAAAACGGAATAACGCCAGAAATGGTTGCTAATGCGCCACAAACGTCGGATATGGCTAACCAGATTGTTGCGATATTTAATAAAGCAAATTTAGTTTTGCATAATAATC
>NZ_FR890742.1:0-11647 GCF_000435935.1 Ruminococcus sp. CAG:57
GTTATATATATCATTCAGGCACTTTGTCACTCGCCTTCGCAGTTCTTCTCCTCCAAAGGGAAAGCCGAACTCTGCGGCGGAGCTTCCCCACTCAGGTGGGTGCTTCTTTGAGCCGTCAAAATAGCGGCTTTTCACCACGCCACGATAACGTTTTGGCATTTTTGCCGCAAGCTCCTCACATTCTCTCAAGCGAAGCTGCACCTTTGCAAGGTCAAGCCACAAGTCAGTAAGCTTTTTCCCTCTGTGGGCTACCCTGCCGCAATGCTCCCCCACTGCGGCAAGCTGTGAGGACATTTCGCAGATATCCTCTTTAAGTTTCCACTCCTGCCACCTTAGTTTGCGATACTGTGAAAGCTTTCGCAGTGCGGCTGTATTAACCCTGCTACCACCGCTTCTGAAATTATACCGGCTCGCTGAGGGTGCAAGCCTTTTTATGGAATTTACCTCTACGGAATAATCTATATTATTGTACATTTTTCTCCTTTCGCTTTTTTGTACAGACATTTGGACAGTTAGTATGATATACTGTAAATAAAATAAAGCAATGACATTTCAGATAACCGTTTTCTGTATATCTCTCGGGGCGGAGATGTCAAAAAGGGGGGCGGTTTATCCTCTTGACTTTTACAGGAAAATGTATTATAATTATATCAAATCCAGATTTTATGCAGATATCTGTACTAACGATACATACAGTATACTACAGGTTTCTGCAAAAGTCAATAGCTATTAGCAAATTTGATACAGACTTCTGTATCTTTTGTGAAATCATCACAATTGGAGGAAGAAAATATGACTGAAATGTACAAAAGGATAAAAGAACTATGCGAGGAGAACAATATGACGGTATCGCAGATGTGCAAGGAGCTGTCTATAACGAGGAGCTGTTTATCTGAGCTGAGCAAAGGCAGGACGGAACGACTTTCCGCAGAGAATTCTACAAAGATAGCGAACAGATTTGGAGTGAGCGTACAATATCTTATATCTGGCAGGGAAGAAGATTTTGACACGAAGCTGAAATATGCATTATTCAACGGCACGCTTGGAGTGACGGACGAAATGTTTGACGAGGTCAAGCAGTATGCAGAAATGGTCATGCTCAGAGAGGAAGCAAAGCGCAGAAAGGCTGGTGAAAAGTGAGAGATGACGAACATACAGGAATTGTATGATATTTGCAGTAGAGAGAACATAACTATAGATTTTATTGATTGTCCGAAGTGCGGGGCGATATCGCTTTTTGGCGCAGGAGGCTGTGCGATCGGCATAGACAGCCAGACGCCTGCAAGGCTTTTGAAGGAGCGCACTGCTCACGAGATAGGTCACTGCGTAAAGGGTGCATTTTACAACAGATACGCCACGGCAGACAACATCTCACAGCATGAATACCGTGCAGACAAGTGGGCGATAGAAAATCTGATACCGAAAAGCGAGCTTATCAAAGCCATAAAGAAAAATCTGGACAGCATTTATCTGCTTGCGCAACATTTTGATGTGAGCGAGGATTTTATGATAAAGGCTTGCAGGTATTATGGGGTTTATTTTGGGTAGAAAAATGTATATACCGCCCACAGAACCGCAACTGCACTGACTTAAAACCGCACTTTAACGGTTACAAAACCGCGCTCTTGCCACTATTGAACCGCACAATATATCCACGAACTTGTCGCTGACTGCCCACGTGAAGTCAGCAACAAGTTGTGGCAAAACGTCCGTGCAGTTGTGGCAGTCGAAGCGATATATACAAATCAAGTGCTAGTTGTCTTGGGGCTTTTATCCAAAAACAAATAAATGGTTGCTGCCGATGTAATTATTGTTGTGAATATGGCAATGAGCACTGTTATATCCATTCCCTTGTTTTCATAGCTTAATTGCACTGTATAATTGCCCTTAGGTATAACTGCTGAAATATAGCCATCTGAGGTTTCTGTCAGTTTAGCATCTCCTACTGATCTTCCGTCTTGATATAATGTCAATTTGTAATTATCAACGTAGGTCATTGATACAACTATCTCGGTATCCTTAGCAAAGTCAGCATCAAAATTTAGCGTATCCAAATCTGCTTTTATCGGAATTTCAATATTATCCCCATAGGAACAGATAGGAGAAACTCCGTCTATTTCTATAAGCTCCATACCACGCGTCCAATCACGCACAGTTGATATCGTCAATTTAGGGCATTTTTCAATGACTTTGGTGAATGCTTCAATAGCTTTCGGACTATTTTTATCGACCAGAACATATTTTACTCCGTTTGATATCATCTGATCTTCAAACTTATTTATCCATTCGGGCTCTTTCATATATTGCAGATAACTTAATGGTGATGCTACCATATTGCACATCATACCCTCTGTGGATATATCCTTCATTATTGCATTGCTCTGATCAAAGCCTTTTTTGGAAAATATATTATCATAACCATTTAAGGAAAACAAGCCATACTCGGTGCAAATATTTTTTGTAAAGCCATAAAAACATATCTTAGAACTATATTCAACAGGATTATTAGAATACGTCATATTATCTTTATAGATCTTTCCTATCGTGAGAAATCTATAATTATGGTCTATATGGTTTTCATAAAGCAAGCTTTCAACTTCTGGCTTAATGTTCTTATAATCCCAATAATCATAGTGCTTATTATTGATGAAATTGTGAGTTCCTGAGAGCATGAAATAGAGTATAGCAACGAATGAAAAAATGACGCTTACCAATGAAGCAATTATTACTGGTTTGTAATATTTTTTCATGCTGTCTAGCTTATATGCTCCCGTCACTATTATAAGCGGCACATAAATAAATGAACATTTATACAGGAAGCGAAATTCACTGATAAAAGGCAGATGACCTAATATATCAGCGATCCCGTGACCACTTCCCTCTGCCATTATCACAAAGAACACTGCCGCAAAAAGAAAAATGTGCATAAGTTTTTCTGACTCATTATATTTGTTCTGACCTTTTCCTTTTATGAAAAAGTGAATATAGCATACTATAGCTGCAAGATATAATACAAAATCAAGCTTTAGCACAAGAAACAGGAGTATCAAAAACAGCACACAGCCTGCTCTTAATTTATGTGATGTCATATAATGGGTATTGGTTTTCTGATCATGCACTAACAAACACACAACACTGATAGCGATAAGAATAACTATCACTGCGTCTGCTATTGGTGAGTAATGATATTGTTCAAACAAATAGTATACAGCCGCTCTTACCGAAGCAAAATAAAGGATACCATATAATAACAGTCTTGACTTATTGCTTATCTTGCCATGTGAAGTTAGTTTGCTAACAGCTAATTGTATGCCACATTCCGTTTTTGTGTATAGCGTTTTTATGGCCGATGCAGCATACAGCAGACAAAACCAAGCAAAAAAGCCCAAGCCAATATAGTTCATATAATTACCATATGATATAGTCTTATTATTAAATAAAACTATACATATAGGCTTGAAAATATTTGAAATAGCTACGCTCAGGTCGAAAAAGCCCTCATTGCCTGAAAGTATCAGACTTCTGTCGCCTGACACTTTCATAGACCCAATTATTATCCCGCTTGACAAGCCTATAAATATCATCAAATTTGTCATGAGCGGAACTAATTCTTTTAACTTTTTCTTTTGAACAGAAGCGACCACTTGAAAAATACAGTATACCATTACATAATAACAACTGAACTGAACATGGCCCATTAGCAGGGAAAAAGCCAAAACTATGCCAGGAATAAAATAGCGGATCCTTTTGGAGTTGGTCTGAATAAATGTCCACATTAAAAACGGCATAAAGAAATAATTATTGAAAGTAAAATAATAAAAGCTGAAAAGGAAAAAAATCACGCTGGTTGAATATGTAAGCATCGCTATTATTATCGTACTACGCTTCAAATTTAATGTTCTCAGTATCTTATACATCATAAGATTACCAAGCATATACATAATTATTTCATAAACAATTAGCGTTTCAAGAAAACCGTTTAAAAGGTAATGGCTTATGGCATAGGAAACATACATAAATGGATTCAGCAAGCCATAATAACCGCTGCTGAAAATGTTTATGCCTTTATACTGATAAAAATTCCAATATGGTATACCCTTACCGCTGAAAATATTATCGAATGCTTTATTTATAACAGGTCCCCACTGAAGAATATTATCATCAACATAAAGGGAACTTCTATTCTTTGACAAAATAACAGCAAAGAACAATATTGAATACAGCACTATTACAAGCACAGGTATCAAATTTCTGGTTTTATTTTTCATTGTGTCACCCTTCAAAAGCGTACTATTTTATATACCGCAGTTTGTGTTTTAAGAGCAGCTTGCAAACCAACGTCAGAATCTTCAAATATAATGCTTTCGTCAGGCGTGCAATGAAAATACTTCATGGCATAAAGATACCCGTCAGGAAAAGGTTTTGTCTTATCTGTCATTTCCTGTGTGACCACCAGATCAAAAAAATCATCATAATCGAAAAACTTCAAAAGCGTTGAAGTATTGCTTCTTGACGCGGTTGTTATTATTGCGATCTTTAAACCATTTGTCTTAAACAGTTCAGCTATCTTCAGAAGTGAAAAATTAGGACGTATAAAAGAGAAAAAGCTCTTATAATTATCACTTTTCCGTTTATGTATCAATTCTATATTTTCTTTATCCTCCACTCCTAAAAGAGGCAAAAAAGTCTTATAGTTTTTTCCCATACAATGCTCGTAAAAAAAATCCTCGCTTACATCACAAAAGCCGTTGCAGGCTTCTTTATAGGAAAGATAATTTGCCTTGTTCGTATCAAAAAGCGTACCATCTAGGTCAAACATTGCAAGCTTTAATTCCGATCCTTTTGTCAATATTATCAAACTCCTCAAAAATATCATTTACAACCATTACAAGGCCTGCATAAAACATTGCTGCACGATCACTGTCATTATTTATTTTATACGGCATCAGTCTCAGCCAATGCACTATCTCGTGAAAATATATGCTTTTGACTCTCTTGGCATCAAACGTGTCTTTTAGATACTTATCAAATCTTTTATACAATACGTCATATGACGTAGTTCTTGTTATCTTAAACGATATTTCATTTTTATTAACTTTGACCTTTGCTGTGTGCATAAAGAACTCATAATTTCCATGAAGCGATTGCAGAAGCTTGGAATAGTCAAGGTTAGGCGACGAATGGATATTTCCGCCATTTGGGTCAATAAGATAATACCCTTTGGGATAATTAATATTGCACACAATATTTTCTACTGTCAAATCTCCATGGATATCTGAATAATAGTCATTTTCAAATATTTCTTTCCAAAAGTCAAAGGAGTATAATTTGTCAAGAAACATTGTCAGATTATCATATGTTTCACCGTTGATGACAACCTTTTCATAGTTTGTCAATTCGCTCAAAACGTGTGCATTCATTATTTTATCTATGTTGGATCTGATCTTTTTATCATAATACTGCCTTATTGTATCAGCGTCAGCCTTGGAACTATATTTCTTAGAATAATTGCTTTCAAGATCGCTGACTACGCTCTCCATTATTCTCCAAGAACTCTCCAAAGGCATAGAATGTATGTAATCAAACAAACCTATAGAATCACCAAGATACGGCATATCATAGTAACAAACATTATTTTTCTGATACGCATCTAGGATCTCAGTAACATACAGCTGATCTTTATTATTTTGAAGCCACTTTACCTGTTCAAATAATTTTTCACCGTCACTGCCAAAGGCATACTTCCGATACACCATTCTTCCGCTTTTTATACATTGCAAAGTTGTTGCATTTGAACCTGCTGAACAGTTTCTCAATATAATTACATCTTTATTTATTTCAAGAAACCGGTCAATATAGTTTTTATCACGGATATCTGAGAAATATATTTTCAAAAAGTCAAGACAGCTGTTTTCATTTGTATATGGTATAATAAGCTCTCCTTTATTCTCAGAGCTGCATTTTTTGAATTTTTCAAAAAATGCGACCACTATTATAGACACACAAGTGAGGAAATTAAACAGCAGGAAAATAAAATAATAGTGAGAAAAACCATGACGTACATAATCAACAAATGGAGAATAAGAATCTATGCTGAACAAATTATTGAAAACATCTACGAAAGACGTGTTTTTTAAGCAATTTGAATACATCAGATATGACAAAATGTAGCAAGACCACATACAAAGTGTTCTCAGAACAAGCTTTGTTTTGTCGATCTTTTTCACTGTATTGCGTATGGTACAGATAAAAGACCACACAAATTCTAAGATGCAAAGCTGGATCTTCGTATTAAATATTGAGGAAAATACAAGCACACACTTTTTAAAACGTTTGCTAAATGTAACTGACAACCAAAGAAAAAACAGTAGCAGTGCTGAAAAACCGGTGAAGAAAATAAAATTCATCAGATTTTTCCCTGAGGCAAAAAAAATCGTCCCATAAATGAACGCTACAACGAAAACATCTAAGATCCTATCTATGATTATCACGGCAAGAGAAAATGCAACACCATTTTTTAGTTTTTTGCCAATTATCGCTGCTCTGACAATATCGCCAACATGAAATGGCAGAACATTATCCACCAAATAACCTATTCCTGTGCAAAACATCAAGTCTGAATCATGTGAATCTTCATAGACCGATATAAAACTTTTCCAACGCCTAATTCTAAAAAAGTGTCCAAGAGTTATCACCGCCAGCGCAGCTAAAAACATAAGAATGTTCATAGCAGCTCTCCAAATTCCGGTCTGTCAACTGCGTCCTGATACTCAGCAGGTGTACCAAATGATATATGATAATCCGTACCCACTACACCGGATATAAGTTTATTCTTTATCATGCTGTTATACACGCCGCTCATAAAATATTCACTATATTCGCACTCCGACAAATATCTCTTGGCGTTTTCAAGAAAAATGTCCTTATTTCTGAAATAATATGCTCCGCATATTGCATTTTCACTAATAACAACTTTCTCCTGAGTTCTAATAACAACACCATTTTCATCACACAAAGCATAGCTGAACTGCGGCAGATCTGATTTAAACGTGAACAACAAGCCGTCATACTTTGCCGCACTTTTTTTATCCATAAAATTGAACTCAGAGCAACAAAACATGTGATCGCAGTCATTAAACAAGACTGGTCTATCGTCATTGATATTTTCTACACCTGCCATGCAAGTCAGCACTGCACCTGCAAGAACCTCAGGTATTACCTCCACTCTAGCCTGTGGGAAATACGATAATATACGATTTTTTATATCGAACTTCTCTATATGTTCTTTCAGCACAACAAAAGTAACATCACAATCTGGATTATACTTCAGTATTGACATAGTGGACCAATAGAAGAATGGTCTGTCATGTATCTCGATCAATGGTTTAGGGGCTACATACCCGTCATTGAAAAAGCGCTGTCCCTTGCCGCCCATTGGCATTACTAAATGGAAATTTTTCATCGTTCTCCCCCAACAGTATTATCAAAAATGATCTTTCCCTTATATATATCTTTTTTGCAGTAGGAATCTATATACTTCTTTTTGTTAAGCCTATATCGCAAAGCCATGACAAACAAATTATATGACAAATTAAATAATTTTGCATTTGATACCTGATCTTCCTCACGCCATGTGATCGGATAAAACTTGAAATCAACATTATAATATGCTGAGAACAGCAGCATTTCAGCATTGAAATACAATGAATCCGACAGACCAATGTAAAATTTACTTTTGAGCATATTGGTGCTGTACATATTAAGTCCTGAACCCATATCTCTTATAGACTTTCCAGCTGCCAGTGAATAGATAAGATTAAAAACATGGTTTCCAAGTATGCGCTTTTTTGAATAACCTATCAGGCAAGATCTTGATTCAAATCTACCACCCAAAACGCAATCAGCCCTTTTATAACTTCTCTTTTTCAGAATTGGCAAAAAGTCTCTGATATCCGCCTGATCGTCGCCATGGAGGACAATAACGTAATCAAAATCATTTTCTAAAGCATAATTAAAAGCAACTTTGTGTGATCCGCCAAGATTAAAATTTGCATTATTATTTATTATCTTACACGGAAGTTCTCTATGCTGCAAAAGGTAATCCTGTGTAACCTTTACTGTATTATCCGTGCTTAAATTGTTTACCACAATGATCTCATCAACATATGTAAGCACATCGTCATTGATTTGTGAAAGCACTCTCGTGATCTGCTTCTCACAATTATAGACAGGTATAAACACCATGATCTTATCTTTCTTCATAACGCTTCTCCTTCATCGATATATGTCATATTACAGCTTGGAAATCGTCCTCATAAAAATATAGTTGCACGAAAGCGTCAGCGGCGTTACCAAGATCTTCGATAACATTTTGCTGTATTTAACTATCAATGATATATCCGTTGATGCTGACAGAAATTTATTTACATAAGAGATCAGCAACGACGCCACCGTTATCATGATAAGCTGATACATTATATACAAAATATATTTGCACATTAATGGGATCTTTGAATTATCATGTATAAATATCTTTCTCGTAGAAACTATGAAAACAAATGTTGCGCCTATTATTGAGCTTGTAAAATTCGCATAAACAACACTGATATTTATTAGCTGCGTCATCATAAAGTAGGATATGAAATCAAGCACAAAACCTATTCCAGAAGTCAATACAAATTTTATTATCTTGTCAAGGTCAAGCTTTTTCACATTAAAATCTCCATCGTAAAACGTTTTCTGTTTCATGTATTATTTTAACACATCATCAAGGAAAAATCAAGCATTTTCGGATAATTAATCCAAAAACAAACTTTTTGTCATATCGTTTCTAGTATAGCTTTTTTGCGGTCAATTCTTCAAGAGTGCCGATCTTATTGAACAGGTCTTTTGTTACATAGATGGTGATATATTGGTCATAGGTCTCAAATTTATATGGTTTATAGAAATATATTCTCTTGACAGCCACATAATTATCAACGTCTATGTCAGGATATGCCTTTGTTATCTCACAACGCTCTATGACTACATCAGGTTCTCCCTGCTCTCGCCACTTGGAAAATTCTTCTTCCGCTTCTTTCTGGGTATTAGCCCGATAGTACTGAAACGTTTTGTCATGTTTATCAATATTGAAATAACAAAATATATTTTTATCAAAATATGGGTTTAATGCAACGGATATGCCCTGTAGATTTGGATAATCATGCCACATATAATCAGCTTCATCAACATTCCAGAAAGCATCATCATCTATTTCACCATTAAGAACCTGCTGCCAATAGCCAATGATCTTATAATCATCAAGGTGGTATTCTTTTATAAAGTCAGCGGCTTCATCAAACCAATATGGATAGCGAATATCAAAATATGATGATGTACAGCTCCATGCAATTGGTATCAGCAATGGTAGAAATGCAATGGCTTTTAAAATAACTTTAAGTTTCTTTCCAATTTTAGCCGATATTTTGTTCATGTACTCAGGCAGCAGAACTTTGCCGTTTTCATCAACTATTATCCAAAGAACAAAGATCACAAACGCTGTTATAACGCCTATGTGGTGTGGAGATATATAAACAAAAGAGCCGAATATGGAAAGCACTCCATATGGAAGCAAAAAAGTCAGCAGTTTTTTATTTCTGTATGTTATCGTCACAAATAGTGCCACAAGCAGGATAGAAACAACGATAACAGGGATCTGGCTTGCTATCTCGCTTGGAACACCAGCATAATTAAAAAACGATGTGATTATCGAGTCAGAAAAGATCACAAAGCAAAACAGAATATTTATACAGCTAAAGTCAAATTTCTTTTCTGTTTCATTTGACATTTTACCGCCAAGGTACACATTTTCATCCGGCACAATAGCCGCCATGACCAACATCGCAAATATCAGCAGACAAAACATCAGCCAACAGCGGCGGTCTTTCAGTATGTCTGCAAGTTTTCCGCTTTTTTTATACTCTGTAAAAATTTCTATGAGCCACACGATACACAGACAGCCCGCAATCATTATGCCATATGAATGCACAGCGCACATGAGCGCAAGGCACAAAAGGTATTTTACAGGGTGTTCATTTCTATTCTTATAGCACACTGCCGCAAGGAAAATCGCAAGCACAAGTATGCAATAGGGTCTGCTTATAACGCCATACTGATAAAACAGGAAGAAGTTAAACGGCAACAGACAACGTATCAGCTTTGGAAAAGGTGACTTGAAAAGCAAGACCGCCACAGCAAGAGTCATGAAAAATATATTGACTGCCGCAAGGGACAGCTCATAGGGAGCGCCAAGCTTTGCGAAAGGCACCAATATCAAATGCCATAGTGGTGGGTGTCCCTCATAGTGTGGTATCTCAAAAAGTATCTCCTTTATAGTTCCAGAACGTGCAATCGCCCACGCCTGAGCTTCATCAAACCACGGTTCATGAAAAAACGATACAGTGCAAACACCAAGCAGGTATATTATCAGCGTTATAACATCGCATTTTCCATGCTCTTTGCTGAACGCCCAGCTTTTAAATTTCTCTTTCATTAATATCCTCCAAAAAAATAATTGACATATAAATTATACCATTTATTAAGAAATTAGTCAATGTTTTTGTAAAACTTTTTGCGACAAATATTGACATAATTAGGCTTGTACTCAATGTCTGCAATAAAAAGAAATAACCGCCCAACTACCACATAGGACGGTTATTTATTATAACTATTTCCCTTAGAGGTAAACCGCTTACAGCAGTATGCCTCTTTTTTGTTATCTTAATTATTCCACGGCAATGACAGATCGTCAATAGTTTCAGAATTTAACGCCCCAACTGAAATTTTCAGGAAGATCGTCAGGTTTGTTCACAGGGTCAGGATACTGCCCTACAATGCCTTTAGACCTTGGCGAACTTGTATCACACCACTGTGCAAGCTTATATCTGCCGTCCTCCCCTGCAATCCAAAAGGCATAGCCTGCATTGTCACCATTGACGTTAAGTGCGTCATGGACGGCTTTTTCAAGTTTTTTGGATTCGTCAGGCTCTGCGGTGCAATCGACCACAGCCGTACATGACTGAACGTCGATATCTTTGCCCTCACATTGCATATCCGTCACGACCGCATTTACAGTATTGAACACTATCTTTGCATTACTGTTTGCGCTTTTAAGCTTCGCTTTTCTGATATAACTCATCATAGTTGGCACAAGAATAGCCGCAAGCACGCCAATAATGGCAATAACCACCACAAGCTCCACCAAAGTAAAGCCTTTTTTATTCATGTCTTTCCCTCAATTCTTTCATCAAAATATTGATCCCCATTTAATATTTCGACAAGTACATTATACAAAATTTACCCGATTTTGTCAAGGAAAAGGCAAGCTTTATTACTCAATTTTACCATTTGCACAAAGGCAATCTATTCTCATTGGCTATTTTATATATTTTCAGACAAAAAAAGAACCGCTCAAATGAGCGGTTCTTGAAGATTCAAAGTTAAAGTTAAGATTAACCCCAGCTAGAGATCTTTGTAGAAGAGAATGCCTTGTTAGCCTTATCTGCATCCTTGCAAGGATCAGGATACTGACCAAGAACACCCTTTGAAGGATCCGAAACGTCAGACCACTGAGCAAATGTTACGTTACCAGAAGTACCGATTGCATATA
>NZ_FR890742.1:11817-13168 GCF_000435935.1 Ruminococcus sp. CAG:57
CCAACTGTTTCGCCGTTAACGAGCAAATCAGCAGCTTCGTTGTTTACAGTTGTGAAAACGAGCTTAGCGTTTGAGTTAGCTGTCTTGAGCTTTGACTTCTTTACATAGTTCATCATTGTAGGAACGAGGATAGCTGCAAGAATACCGATGATAGCGATAACAACTACGAGCTCTACAAGGGTGAAACCTTTTCTGTTAGATTTCTTCATAGAAAATCCCTCCATAATAAATTAAATAAATTTGTTTATAAAAGAGCTGCAAGCCGATTTAAGCAACTACTTTCCAATAATTAAGTGGCTTTCGGAGTTCTTTGTGTTCTCCTTATCACCATGATTAAAGTATACATCATCTTGTCCAAAATGTCAATAGTTTTTCGGTTTTTTTCTCAACTTTGTTCAACTTGACGAAAAACTAATTTTCAATCGGTCATTTTGACGATTGGTAACACTATGTTGACATTTTCACAAGAAATTATGTCACACACTTTGTCACACACCGTTTTATGATGTATCACCTTACATCGTCCTTAATTATATCTTAAAACAAATAAATTGTCAAGACTTATTTAACAGTTTCGTTATTTTTGTGTACTCTGTACACTTCTCATTCATTTTTGAATACAATTTGCACTATTTGTTTCGCATATTTAACTATTTGTATAATTCCTTCATCTTATTATACAGATTTTCAGAAGCGTTTTCTATCTCCGCCCTGCCATAATAGAGCAACTCGGAGGTGCTTATAAAAAGGTCAAGTACCCCCTGATCTTCAAGCTTCGGGGACATTATTTCAAGCTCATCTGAGCTTGCCATTTTCTCGTTGGCTTTATACTCTATCCCGTCAAGCATATCCCTCGCTTCAAGGGCTTCCAATGCCGCCTTTGATGCAGGCACGCCCTTTCCCATGCCCTGCAGGAGAGCCATTTCCTCACCGTTCACAAGATAGTCAAGAAGCTTTGCGGCTTCCTCAGGGGACTTGGTATTTTTCTTTATGGCATAAACGCTAGTGGGCTTTTTATACCAACCGCTGCTCACGGCCTGCTTATGCTTTGGATAGTCGCCGATAACGATGTCAAAGCCAAACTTCTGAGCAGGCTCGCAGTAATACTCTGCGTCTGATATCCAGGAAGCCACGCCTGCCGTCAGACACTTTTCAAGATCGTTCCTATCGAAATCCCACGCAGGCTTTGTGACCTTTTTATTTAGCATTTCCTGATAAAAGGCGAGCATGAGCCTTACATCCTCCAAGGTATACTGAAACTCACCGCTGTCAGATAACATTTTTCTTCCCGTTACCTGCTCTACATACGCCACAGAGCTGAGATAAGACGCTTTTTTCGTCAATTCAACAG
>NZ_FR890742.1:13221-18945 GCF_000435935.1 Ruminococcus sp. CAG:57
CATCTGACTTCATGACCTCTGCCGCTTTTATAAGGTCAGACCAATTTTCAGGCAGGCTCAGACCATATCTGTCATACATGGTCTTATTATAGTAGAAGGTTATACAGTTCGTACCGGTAGGCAAGGCATTAAGTTTGCCGTTTATAGTGCCATACGAAAGGCTGTCATCATCAAATGCTGAGAGATTTATGTATTCCGACAGCTCATTAAGGTCATAAAAGTCCTCGCCGTCGGGAGAATATTCATAGAGCCAACTATAGTTTAACTGCATGATATCTGCGGTGGTGTCAGAGAAAAATTCCACGTCCATTCGTGTTTTGAAGCCGTCAAAGTCTGCATACTCAGGCCTTACCACAACGTCCTTATTGCTGTTCTGATAGGCTTTAAGCCCATCGAGAGTATACTCGTTGCGCACGTCCTTGCCCCACCACGAGAAGGACACCTCAGTCTTTACGGTATGCTCCATTCTTCTTTCAAACAATGCACAGCCCGTCATGACAGTCACTGTGCAGATCGCCGAAGCGGTCAAAGCCGCACATCGTACAATGCGTGTTCTCAACTGCGGCTCACCTCTTCCTCTTTTTTATCATATATCACTGCTCTTGCGTCCTCGCTGTGTTCTGCTTTCTCGCAGGCTTTTTCTGCCATTTCGTAAAGTTCATCATAATCATCGCTTGTTTCAGGGTAGACCGACGCACCCACTGCACATTTTATGTAACCCCTGTCATCGTCAAGGCAACATTCCTTCAGCTTATCGTTAAGCTCTTTAACATAAGCCCTCACATTACCATAGGCTCTAACAAGGTCAAAGTTCGTGTGGTCTGCAAACAGAACAAACTCGCCCTCCCTGAAAATTCCGCAGATATCGCCCTCCTTGCGGTTCTCCACCAGTATTTCGGCGACCTTTCGCTCAGCTTCCGCCACTATCTCTTCGCCATAGTTGAGCCTTATAAGCTCCAGATTTGTTATTTTCACGATAATAAATGCGATAGTCGAGCCTGAGATACAAGTTTCCATTTTATCCATAATGCTGTTTTCGGTATATTCCGCAGTGAAAAGCCCTGTATTTTCGTCCACCTTTGGATATTTTCCAAACTTCGGTCCGTTCTGCGGGTCGTTATCCGCCGCCGCTGCCGCAGATATCATAATAAATACGACTGCGCAGCAAATAAAGATACCAAGGCATTTAAGCCCTGTTTTCACATAGTGACGCAAAGTGTCTGACATATCCACGGTAGTAATGACCACCCAATCGTCACGGCAATCATCAATAGCACAGATAGTAGTCATATCCGAAACGGTGACGCCAGTGCCTCCCTCAAGGAATTTAGAGAGCTTTTCATCGAGTTTTTCGCCGACAACACTTTTTCCGTCGTTAGCATAGATTATCCTGCCATCGTCATCACACAGCATGGTATTTATCTCGCTGTAATTGTCAGAGGGCAGAAAAACAAGATCAAACTCCGTTGAAAACACAGAAGAGATAAAAATAAGATCGTCATTTATCCTGCCTGCGAAATACACTCGTCTGTAGTTATCGTCCTGTCCCGTGAACCATTTTATCTTGCTGTCACCCATAAGGTCGGAAACTCTCTTGTATATCTCATCGTCAAATATATCCTTTGTACCATCGGTTATCTTTCCTACATTATGTTCATTACTGCTTACAATGCCAAAATCAGTATAGTTGCCCAATGTACTAAGCTCTATAAGCCTCTCAGTGAGAACATTCTCCTCATTAAGCACAGCAAATTCGCTCTTTGACGTATCCGTAGGATCATATTTCGCATAGTCCTCATTGCCCATTATAAGCTTGGCAGTGTCCTCCATTTTCTTCATAAAGGCAGCCACATTCTGGTCTGCTTCCGCATTTATGGCAGAGCAAAGCTGAGCCTCTTTCTGAAATGCGTTCACACCGCTGTAATAGCAGGCACACGCATACACAAGCAGACAAGCAACGAACAGCACTAACACGCTTGTTTTCAAAATAGATCTTCTATATTTTTTTATTTTATCATACAGTTCAAAATCAGCAGAATTTTTCAAAAGCTATATCACCTCTCAGGCTAAATCATTATAATCATTATTAATTATAACACATATGCCCATAAAATAAGTGATTTTTTTGTTAATTATTGCTCAATTTGTATTGTACGGTTTATATTTTCTCTGACACGGCACTGTCTAACCTTATTTGCATGGCGTTTCTTTTTGGTTTCCGCTTCAAAAAGCGACAGTGCCGCCCATGCCGCTGTGAACACGATGCCTGCGGCAAACACTGCTCCCATGTTCCTCTCTGCCACCGCAACAAACAGGAAAAACAGCACCATTCTCATTATAGTTTTCATAAGCCACCTGTCGCCGCCTGCACCTGCCGCAACGATAAAAACATTCATCATGATTATCCATATCATTTTTACACACATCCTCATATTTTTCTTTTTCTATTTCGGGGCTGTATGTATGATAACACAACTTCATGAATTTGAGGGGTAATTTTTTGGACAGCAAGTTTTTTGTCGATATGCACAGATAAGAACGTTTGTTTTGATATAAATTCTACAAATCCAAAAGACCCCGCGGCAAAAGCCACAGGGTCTTTCAGAGAAGTAAGAAGTATAATATGAAGAAAAAATTATGAATGGGGAATGCTAAAGTTATGTATTTTCCCATGCCATTTCACTTTTGCCGCACTCTGAAAATTCAGAGCACAGCGAGATGAAATGAAAAGAAGAATGAAGGAAAATTATATATGAAAACTCATTATATGAAAAACTCATTATGAGTAATTGGTTGACGGAACTTTCATCAAGCTCTCAAAGCTTTTGCCTGAGGTCTTTCTCGGTGTTCCTCTGACCTTGTATATATAATACCTGTTCAATATGATAGTTTTATGAAAAGACACTGAAAATAAGCTGATAAGAATGGCAAAGTGGTTTTCATAAAAATCGAGGGCAGACCATTGTCCGCCCTCGGCATATCGTTTTATCTCTGCTCTGCTTTCGCAAAATGCACCTCTCCGTCATTTCTCGCAAAGCTTATGACCTCATCAAAGTCATGACAGAGCATCGAATATTTCAGCGGCTTTCTTATCATCACCGCTCCCGACCTTATGGATACCGGCACTGTACCTCCTTTGTACGCCGTTTCAATACCGTTTTTCTCCATGACAGCTTTCGCTATCTTTGTCACCTTTTCAACATCATCAAGCCCTGTGACCATAACGAACTCGTCGCCGCCTATCCTCAGAACAGGCATATCTTCCCCTGCGGCGGCGTTTATCCTTTTTAGGCTCTCAAGTATCACCTTGTCCCCTGCCTCTCTGCTTATTTCATCGTTTATCCTCATCAGTCCCACAATGTCAAAGCACAATACATATGTGCCTGTTCTCTCGTTAAGATAATCAAAAAGTTCAGTTACGTCAAATTTCTTGTTGCCCATATAATATGCTCCTTTTAAATAGTCACGGTTGAGCTTTGGAAAAAGTCCGCAGCTCTTGTTCCATTCTTTCTTGAACACCGAGGGTGCAACGCCCCACTGCTTTGTGAACGCTCTTGTAAAGACTTCGTGGGAATTGTACTGATACTTCATGGCGATATCCATGACGGTCATATCAGTATTGAGAAGATCTATCCCTGCATTGGTGAGCCGCCTTTTTGAGATATACTCTTTAAGGCTTGTATGCGTGGCGTATCTCCACAATTTCTGAAGTGCCGAAAGCGAGCAATAGCACACTGCCGCTATATCCTCCTGCGTGAACTCACTGCACAGATTGTGTTCGATATAATCAAGTGCTGTGGTGAAAATACAGAAATTGTTCTGGTCTTCCTTTCTCATTCCCCTGCCCCCTCGTATATATAGTAACGTTACTGTACTTATAGTATAGCATACTTTTCATGGCTGTGCTTGATTTTTTGAGTAAAAAAGGCGGCAGAAAATTTCCGCCGCCTGCATATTCTCTATCCTGATGTGACAACAAGCACATCTCCCTCTTTGAGCCGCAATCTGCCGTTTGGGATAAGTATACGCCCCTGACGTTTTATCATTACTATCAGGCTGTCCTCTGACATTGTTATCTCGGATATCCTGTGACCGCACCACTCATGATGCTTATCAAGGTTCATTTCGCTTAGGACAAAATGGCTGTCGTCATAAAAGCCTGCCGCACTCAGCACAACAACGTCCCCTGCAAGTATCTGGGTTTTGCCTGTTGGTATTATCTTCTCTTTGTCACGGAGTATCATAACCACAAGCAGACCTCTCGGAAACGGTATATCCTTTATCTTCCGCCCCGCCCAATTGCTGTCCGGCTGAACTGAAAGCTTTATAAACTGCACTTCCGTTTCGTCGCTGTAGTCATTGAACGTTTTCATTACGTTCTCCTCATCGTCTATCATATCGAGCTTTTTAGCAAACAGCGGCAGAAGCGTACCCTGAATACCGATAGACATAAGCACGATACAGAAAACGATATGGAAAACGTCATTTTTCATATATGCGTCATCAACTGTCGCCATGATAGCGAAAACAATGGAGGTCGCTCCTCTTAGTCCTGCCCATGAGATAAGGGCTATCTGCTTCCACTTTGCACCGAAAGGCTTCATGATAACAGTAACAGCCGCAGGTCTTGCAACGAATGTAAGGAACAATGCTATCGCCGCCGCAGGAAGTATTATTGACGGCATTTGCGACGGGAATGCCAAAAGTCCAAGGAGGAAAAACAGCAATATCTGTGTGAAGCCCGTTATTCCGTCAAAGAAATGCACAAGGGCTGTTTTGCCTGATATTTTTGTGTTGCCCAGGACTATTCCCACAATGTAACAGCTAAGATAGCCGTTTCCGCCCACCGCCGAGGGCAGAGCATAAGAAAGAATAGCTATGGCAGTAACAAAGATAGCGTCAAAGCCTGCTGCGTCAAATCGCACACGTTTTATGAGATACACCGCACCCAAAGATATAAGCGCACCGAAGCCCACACCGAAGAACACCTGTGCAAGCAAGCTCACAACAAAGCCTCCTGCCGTCGCACCGCCTTTCATTACTGAAAGTATTATAACCGTGAGCATATAAGCCCAAGGGTCGTTGCTTCCGCTTTCAAGCTCCAGTATTGAAGCCGTACCGTATCGCAGGTTCAGCTTTTTGCTTCTAAGTACAGAGAACACCGAAGCGGCGTCTGTGGAGCTTATAACAGCGCCTATAAGCAGACTTTCCAGCCACTCAAAGCCCAGCACAAGCTTGCAGAATGCTCCAGTTGCAAAGGCTGTGAGCAAAACTCCTGCGGAAGCGAGTATAAGTGACTTGCCTGCCACCTTTTTGGCTTCGCTCCATTTCGTGCCGAAGCCTCCGTAGAAGATTATGAAAACAAGTCCCACCGAGCATATCTCCTCGGCAAATTTATAGTTATCGAACTCTATTTTAAAAAGCCCGTCAGAGCCGAACAACATTCCAAGGAGAATGAACGCCAGCAATGCAGGAAGTCCAAACTTGTCCGATATTTTATTGAAAAACACACAGCACAGCACTATCACAGAAGATAAAATGAGCATTGTGGTCAAGTATATCACTCCTTTCACAACAAACACATCGCATTTACTGCGATCTCATTTGTGTATCCGCACAATGTTGATCTACACAAATTCCGGATAATTCAAGCCTCGTCACTTCGATCGGGACGTCGAGGGCGCCGTCCCCTACAATTCAGAATTTATGGCAATTTCTGAACAC
>NZ_FR890742.1:18983-33740 GCF_000435935.1 Ruminococcus sp. CAG:57
CTGTTCGCCCCTACATATAGATATGGCAGTTATTGTCTTATTATAAAAATAGCGCTTTGGGTATCTTCTACTCAAAGCGCCTTTGCTTGTGTAAATATTATAACATATTCACCCCTGTGCTGTCAACTTTTTGCCCACATCTTACGGAAATTTTACATTACCCCTTGACAATATCGAACATATGTGCTACAATCAATAGTGAAGCAGTATATCCAAATAAAAAACGCCTGCCTTTTACAGCAGACGTTCGCCTATTTATATCTCGGCTCTTTTATCCTTGTCCAAATTTTTATTTGTAGCAATCGGCAATATCTGAAATAGCGTCCTTTGCCATTTCCACTGCCCTTTCAGGTCCAAGCACCTTTGCCTGTGAGCCGAACTGGAAAAGCCAGCCCCAGAATGTTGGTGCGACCTGTACCTCCTCATTTATATAGAAGGTATTGTCGGAATTTTTGTGACATATGGTTTTCTCACCAAAACGATCCATTACAACATCTATGAGCTTATTGTCAAACTGCAATTGCAGCGTCATAAGCTCGCCGCCGTACATTCCGTAGATAGTCTGACGATTTGTGACCTCTGTCTTCTCCTCCTCGGAAAGCTCCCTCCTGGGGATATCTGTAACAGTGACCTGAGTCATTCTGTCAACTCTGTAGCGGCATATCTTTTCATGCTTTTCGCAATAGCACACAAGGTAATAGTTGTCATTTTCCCAAACCAGAGAATACGGTGAAACCGTATACACCTCGCCACCGTGGCGAAGCTGTTTGCGTTTTTCAACGGTGTATTCGTAATACTTGAAGTGTATCTCCAAGCCGCTGAAAATGCCCTCTTGTATGCTGTTTATAGCATAGTATATCTGCTCGTTGAAGGTCTTTGTCCTGTTTGACACATAGACCATTCGGCGCAGATCCTTTGCCTTGTGTTCAGATGTAAGTGATTGTATCTTCTTTAACAGCTCCTTCGATTTCTTCTGTGTAAGAAACCTGCTTGAAGCAACTGCATCTGCAAGAACATACAGCTCCTCGTCCTGAAACAGCCTTTGAGCAAGATAATAAGCGTTGGAGTGACCGTCCTTAGTTATCTCAATATCCATTCCGCTGTCGCAGAGGGTCTTGATATCGTCATAGATAGTCTTACGCTCAGCTTTTATGCCATAGTCGCCCAGGATCTCGATAAGCCTGTTTCCTGTAATGGTATGCTTTTCGTCTGTCTTGGTCTCAAAAAGCTTTTTCATGGTCAAAAGCTTCTGTTTCTGTCTGGAAACTCCTGTCACTTTATTTTATCCTCCCCGCTGCGTTTCATATCCGAAACCTTAATTCTTGAGCCGTCCGGCTCAATGATCGTCGTGGCTTCAAGCTGACCTGTCAGGTTAGCTATAACGCTTCTGCGATACTCATTTCTCAAAGCCTCACGCTCAGACTTCTCCTCTGGGGTAAGCTCTCTTTTTCTCGCAATAGCAGTAAGCTCAGACAATCTGTTAAGCTTTACTTTCTCCATAAATTTTTACACTTCTCCTTAAAGCTTCACACTGCCCTGTGTTTTTATTTTTATCCGCAGTATTCGGCTCAAAATAGAACGGGCAGCTTACACAATACCGCCCTTTTCATTCAAAAGATGTTCATATCGGCTTTTTCCTTTATTTATATTTATAAGTCCAACAAAACACCCTCAAACAAATTTGCAGATACATTATAACACATATTTCTTTAAATTGCAATGGTAAAATGCACAAACAGTCCGTTTAATTTCCCACAAATTAAACAAGAATTTTGAAAATTGTGTTTGTCCAAAAATTTGCCCACAATATATAGTGGGTAAAAAAATGGTCAGAAAACATCAAAAAAAAGATAAAGAAAGGATTTTTATGCAGCACACAAAGGTATCATACGAGCTTATACAAAACTATATCTCAAGTCCTCGTGTCACTGAGAAAGATAGTCCCGACCCTGCCTCTGCCATAGAAAACAGGCTCATGCGTGAGATAGTGCGGGAAAATTTGACGAAACGGCAGAAATGTTATATAATAATGTATTATACAAAGGGCATGACAATGCAGGAGATAGCCGACGCAGAGGGAGTTTCAAAATCCACAGTATCCAGGACTATCGGGCTTGCAAGAAAGCGAATATCCTGCGGTATGAAGCCTGCCATGCTCAAAAGCGCACTGAAAGGGAGATAGCATTGGACGCACCTGTGAATAAATTCGTTAGAGAATATGCAAAGTCAGGCATAGCGAGGTTTCATATGCCCGGTCACAAAGGGCAGAAATTTCACGGTCTTGAGGCTCTTGACATCACTGAAATAAAGGGTGCGGACTATCTTTTTGAAGCCGAGGGGATCATCGCACAGAGCGAAGCCAAAATGGCAAAATCCTATGGCAGCAGGCGGACTTTTTACTCTGCCGAGGGGTCGAGCCTTTGCATAAAGGCAATGCTTGGCATAGTATGTCGCAGTGGACAAGGAAAAAAGATAACTGTTGCCGCACCAAGAAACGTCCACAAGGCGTTTATAAACGCCTGTATACTCCTTGACATTGACGTTGAGTGGATATATCCAAAGGGCGAGTTTACGTCTATATGCGCAGGAAGCGTCACTCCCGAGGACGTTGAGGAGGTGCTGTCAAGGACAAAGGCAGATTGCGTTTATGTGACCTCACCTGACTATCTTGGCGATCTCAGCGACATAAAGGGCATGAGCGAGGTTTGCAGAAAATACGGCTTGCCTCTTCTTTGCGACAACGCTCACGGAGCTTATCTGAAGTTTCTCCCAGAAAGCCTGCACCCCATGGACTTGGGGGCTGATATGTGCTGTGACTCTGCTCACAAGACGCTTCCATGCTACACAGGGGGAGCAATGCTTCATATTTCAAATCACGCCCCTGCGAATTATGATGATTGCGCCAAAGAGATAATGTCAATGTTCGGCTCAACAAGCCCCTCCTATCTTATAATGGAGAGCCTTGACCTTTGCGCTGACTATGTGAATGGTGATTTTCCTCGTGACCTTGAACGCACTGTGGAAAGGGTAAAAGTCTGCAAAGATAGGATAACAGCTTTCGGCTGGCATACCATAGGCGAAGAGCCTATGAAGATAACCGTTGCCGCATACAAAAGCGGTATCACAGGTGACGACCTTGCAGACAGGCTGAGGGAATATGGCATCGAGCCTGAATACAGCGACACACAATATGTTGTGCTTATGCCGTCGCCTTTCAACAGCGAGGAGGACTTTTTGAAACTTGAAAAGGCGTTTTCAGAGATAAAACAGCCTAGGATAAGGCTTTTCAGTGACTTACCCGCTATACCCAAAGGGATAAAACGCATGGGTATAAGGCAGGCGGCTTTTTCGGCTCAGCACACCGTAAACGTGGAGGACGCCTGCGGTCTTATATGCGGAATGACCGTCACAAGCTGTCAGCCCTCTGTGCCTGTGGCAGTGAGCGGTGAGGAGATAACACCTCAGGTAATAAAAATTTTGAAAAACTATGGAATTGAACGCATAAATGTGCTATAATATAAGGTGTAGCTAAAAAAGCTATTATTACATCAAAATAACAGGAGGCAAAATCATGAAACTTGTCTATGCTATCGTAAACAGCGATGATACCTACGCTGTAAATAAAGGACTTCTGAAAGCCGGCATAAGAGCCACAAAGCTTTCTTCAACAGGCGGTTTTCTTATGTCAGGAAACACCACCTTTCTTATCTGCTGCCCTGATGAGCAGGTAGACCTTGTTATAGAGGTCTGCAAAAAGTATTCAAAGAAAAGAAAGCAGTTCGTTCCGTCATCAACTATCATGGAGCCTGACGGTGCGGCTTCATATCCTGTTGAGGTGGCTATCGGCGGCGCAACTATTTTCGTTACTGACATCGAGCGTTTCGAGAAAGTCTAAGGGATAGAAAATTTTCAGAAAGGGGTCTGAGGGCTTGATAATATACGGAAACAGCGAGCCTCGCAGGCTCGTATCTGAGATGATAAAAAAGAAACGAGAGCCGCACTCCATAATGATACACGGAGAAAAGGGGCTTGGTAAAAAGACCCTTGCACGCTGGATAGCGGCGGCACTCTTGTGCGAACGTCAGACAGGCGAGCCTTGCGGCATTTGCAGGACGTGCAGAATGATAGCCGACGGAGCTCACCCTGACGTTATGGTGGCAAAGGCAAACAGCAACGGCAACTATATCGTTGACGATTCTATCAGACCTATAGTTGCGGAAGCTCCCGTTGCACCGAACGAGGCGAGAATGAAAGTATACATAATTCCT
Source organism: Ruminococcus sp. CAG:57 (assembly GCF_000435935.1). Classification (NCBI taxonomy): domain Bacteria; kingdom Bacillati; phylum Bacillota; class Clostridia; order Eubacteriales; family Oscillospiraceae; genus Ruminococcus; species Ruminococcus sp. CAG:57. Next base: position 23,252 of record NZ_FR890742.1, read on the forward strand.
GACCTTGACTTGTCGGTGAACACTGTTATTCAGGTGCAGAACATTCTGCTTAAAGTCATTGAAGAACCGCCTGAGCATACCGCTATAATACTTACGGCGAGGAGCAAGGAAATTTTTCTGCCTACCATAATCTCACGAGTGCTTTCCCTTGGCATGACCTCTGTCACGGAGGCGGAGAGCATGGAGTGTTTGCAGGAGAAATATCCTGCCGTTGCCCCTGCACTCATAAGCGAAGCTGTTTCAGCAGGGCGTGGAAACATCGGCAGATGTGTCGAGTATCTTGAACACTCCCAGTTTTTTGACAGCGTGAAGCTTGCAAGAGGTCTGTGCGACGCAATGTGCAGTGGAAACGAATATGACGTTTTGAAAACGCTATTTGTGGCAGACGGCAAAAAAACGTTGCTGAGAGAGGGGCTGAGCCTTTTTCAGGAGATACTCCGTGACAGTGCGGCATTCAGGCTCGGGGGAGAAAGCGAAAAGTCTGTGAGCTGTGCGAAAGAGGGTGCAAAGACGCTCAGCAGAAGCCTTTCCTCAGATCAGGCGGTCAGGCTTTACGATATAGTTTCTGACTACATAGGCAGGATAGACGCAAACTGCAACATAAGCCTGACTATAAACAGTCTGGCAGGACAGATATATTCTGTCACAGGAAAGTAGCTGACGGCAAAGCCGTGATATATATTTGAAAGGAAAAAGAGATGTTAAAAATAATCGGAGTACGCTTTAAAAGCGTTGGCAAGATATACTACTTCGACCCAAAAGACTATGACGTGAAAATGGGCGACAAAGTTATCGTTGAGACCGCAAGGGGCGTTGAATGTGGTGAAGTTGCGCTTGTGGACAGGGAAATAGACGAAACAAGATTCACAAACCCCGTAAAAGGCATTATAAGGCTTGCCACCCCTAACGATATGAAAACTATCGAAAAAAACAGACAAAAGGAAAAGGACGCTTTCAAGATATGCGAGCAGAAGATAGCCGCTCACAAGCTGAAAATGAATCTTATCGACGTTGAATGTACTTTTGACAACAACAAGCTTCTTTTCTATTTTACCGCCGAGAGCAGAGTTGACTTTCGTGAGCTTGTAAAAGACCTTGCCGCGGTATTCAGAACGAGGATAGAGCTTCGTCAGATAGGCGTTCGTGACGAGGCAAAAATGCTTGGGGGTCTTGGCATCTGCGGACAGCCTTTCTGCTGTTCAAGATTTTTGGGAGAGTTCCAGCCTGTTTCTATTAAAATGGCTAAGGAGCAGGGCTTGTCACTTAACCCTACAAAGATCTCAGGCACTTGCGGAAGACTTATGTGCTGTTTGAAATACGAGCAGGACAGCTATGAGGATCTTCTCAAGCACACACCAAAGGTGGGCGCTATCGTAAAAACGGCTGAGGGCAGAGGCGTTGTTGAGGAAGTAAATCTGCTCACAGGCAAGCTGAGAGTTAAAATGGATAAGAACGACAATGTTGTTGTGGTAAAGAAAGACGATATTGAGGTAATAAAGGATTCTGTTATAAGGCTCGACCGTGACGAGATAAAGGCTCTCAAGGGGCTTGAGGGCAAGTAATTTCAGCGCTTTGCACGAGCGATCACCGCAACATAAACGGGCTGTCGGGGGCGCCAGCCCCTACACAAAATCGGCGCAGCATTTTTATATATCAGCAAATCATCAGATAAATATGCAGAAAGGAACGTCCATATGGCAAAGGTGAAAACTTCGTATGTGTGCAGTCAATGCGGATATGAAACTTCAAAATGGAACGGCAAATGCCCTAACTGCGGCGAATGGAACACCTTTGAGGAGGTCGAGCTTGCGGTCAGGTCGGGCGGTGCAAAGTCTAAGCCCACGACTGTCAGGGATATTTCCGACAAGATAGTTGGCATAGACGACGTTGACGCAAGCTACAACGAGATACGTTATGCAACGGGGCTGAAAGAGCTTGACAGAGTGCTTGGGGGAGGGCTTGTGAAAGGCTCTCTGGTGCTTCTGGGCGGTGAACCGGGCATAGGAAAATCCACAATGCTTTTGCAGATATGTCAGTATTTAGGACAAGACCACACCATACTTTATGTATCGGGAGAGGAGTCTGTACGGCAGATAAAGCTTCGTGCAAACAGGCTTCATGTTGATTCTGAAAATCTGTATCTTCTTGCAGACAATGACTGCGAGCAGATATGCTCTGTGATAGTAAAAGAAAAGCCTGAGATAGTCATAATCGACTCTATCCAGACCATGAACATAAGCGGGATATCCTCTGCGCAGGGGTCTGTGACGCAGGTAAGAGAATGTACAAATATGTTCATGCGCACAGCAAAGTCGGAAGAGATACCAATGTTCATAGTAGGTCACGTCAACAAGGACGGTGCTATCGCAGGACCAAAGGTCATGGAACACATTGTTGACTGCGTGCTGTATTTTGAGGGTCAGCGAAATCTCACCTACAGGATACTGCGAGCCATAAAAAACCGTTTTGGCTCAACAAATGAGATAGGTATGTTTGAAATGGCTGACAGCGGTCTGCTGGAAGTTGAAAATCCCTCTATGATGTTTTTGGAGGGCAGACCGACAGACGCTTCGGGAACTTGCGTTGCCTGCATAATGGAGGGCACAAGACCTGTTATGGCGGAAGTTCAGGCACTTGTGTGCAAGAGCGTGCTTGCCTCCCCAAGACGTACTGCCACGGGCTTTGACTACTACAGAATGGCGATAATAATAGCTGTGCTTGAAAAGCGGCTTGGCTATTTTTTCGGTGGGCTGGACGTTTACATCAACATTGTAGGCGGATTAAAGCTTGATGACACTGCGGCTGACCTATCGGTGGCGTTGGCGCTTTATTCGGGGCTGACGGACAAGGTAATAAGCGACAAGCTTATCGCCCTTGGCGAGATAGGCTTAGGCGGAGAGCTCAGGAGCATTTCCCACTGTGAACAGCGCCTTGCGGAGTGCGAACGAATGGGCTTTGAAACTTGTATCGTTCCTGCACATTCGCTGAAAAGCGTTGACACAAGCAAGTTTTCAATGAAAATAATCGGTGTGCGCTCAATAAGAGAGGCGTTCAAAGCTATAGGCTGATAAGCTAATACAGAACAACACAAAACGGACGGAAGACCAATTCTTCCGCCCGTTATTTTTCTGTCTTATGTAGAAGCCGCACGCTCTCCCATAATATCGCTTCTGAGAAGCCCATAGATATTGAAGTCTGTATAGATGTTCACAAACTTTGCCTGACGCTTTGTTCCCTCACAGGTAAAGCCGCATTTTTCCATTACTCTGTTTGAAGCCACGTTCACCGTCATGACCTCAGCTTCAAGCCTTTGAACGCCTGTTTCCTCAAAGCAAAATCTGATCACACGCCTGAGAGCTTCGGTGACAAAACCCATGTTCTGATACGCCGCCGAGATACGATAGCCTATCATTGCCTGTCTGTCATTCTCGATATTGAACAGATTTACCTCCCCTGCCAACCTATGATTTTTCTTTAGCTCTATCCCCCAGCTTATATGATCCTTTTTGCCGTTGTTAAGAGTGCGTCCGAAAAAAAGCGACGGCTCTCTTTCCTGCCTTGTCATGTTTCTGCCCCAATATTTGTAAAGGTTCTCGTCAGCCATATAGGTTTTCATATCCTCTGCGTCAGTAGCGGTCTTCGCCCTGAGTATGAGTCTTTCTGTTTCCAGCACAGGAAAATGAGAAAAATAATAGTCCATATCCTGCAAAATAAACACTCTCCCCTGCTTATATAATAAAAATTCCCAAGTCTACTAAAATTATAACATAAAGCCTAGCAAAAATCAAGCGTTTTTAAGCGAAATACACAAAAAAGCAGAAAACGCCCCGAAACAAGTTCGGGACGCTCTCTGTTCTATAATCTGGAGAATTAGAAATCAACTTCTGTATCGTAGTAGCAGCACTTGAGGAGCTTTTCCATTTCTTCCTGTGAAGGCTGACGTGGGTTAGAACCTGTGCAAGCGTCTGCGATAGCGTTCTTAGCGATCTCAGGGAGTCTCTCAAGGAATACGTTCTCAGGAACGAATCCCTGCTCACATGGATAGCTGTCTGTACCATAGTTCTTGATGCAGTGAGGAATGTTGAGCTTATCATTCATGCCTCTTACATACTCGATGAGGAGCTTTACCTTCTCGTCATCGTTTGAACCGCCCAGGTGCATATAATCAGCGATAACGCCATATCTCTTCTTAGCTGTTTCGTCCTTAGCATTGAATGCGATTACCTTTGGCAGATACATTGCATTAGCTGCGCCGTGGATAATGTGTGCGCCATAGTCAGCGAAAGCTGCGCCTGTCTTATGAGCCATTGAGTGAACGATACCAAGCAGAGCGTTTGAGAATGCCATACCTGCAAGACACTGAGCGTCGTGCATTCTGTCTCTTGCACCCATATCACCGTTGTAAGAATCAATGAGATCCTTCTGGATCATTTCGATAGCGTGGATAGCAAGCGGATCTGTATATGCACAGTTTGCTGTTGAAACATAAGCTTCGATAGCGTGTGTCAGAGCGTCCATACCTGTATGAGCTGTCAGCTTCTGTGGCATTGTTTCTGCAAGGTCAGGGTCAACGATAGCTACATCTGGTGTGATCTCAAAGTCAGCGATAGGATACTTGATACCCTTGTCATAATCTGTGATGATAGAGAATGCTGTTACCTCAGTAGCTGTGCCTGATGTTGAAGAAATTGCGCAGAAGTGTGCTTTCTTTCTCAGCTCAGGGATACCGAATACCTTACACATATCTTCAAATGTGCAGTCAGGATACTCATACTTGATCCACATAGCCTTTGCAGCGTCGATAGGTGAGCCGCCGCCCATTGCTACGATCCAATCAGGCTCAAATTCGAGCATGACCTTTGCACCGTTCATAACTGTTGTTACAGAAGGGTCTGGCTCTACGCCCTCAAGAAGCTTAACTTCCATACCGGCCTCTTTCAGATAAGCTTCTGCCTTCTGGAGAAAACCATTTCTCTTCATTGAGCCGCCGCCGACTACGATGATAGCTTTCTTACCTTTCAGTGTTTTCAGGTTCTCCAATGCTCCCTTGCCGTGATAAAGGTCTCTTGGTAATGTAAATCTCATTTCTAATTCCTCCTATATGTAATGTAATAATGTGTTCAAAGAGGTTTGTGTAAATCTCACACAAATTCTCTCTTTGCTTGACTTTAATTATACAAAATGTCAATGAACTATTCTAACATAATCTATGAATATTCTATTAATTATTAACTTTTACATAGCATATATAAGTATGTGCATACAGCTAAATGTACATATGAATGTGTAAAACAGGTGAAAAAAATATCACAATTACATGAAAAATCACGATTTTGTTTGCACTATATGGAATTTTGCAGTGCTTATTTCGTTTTCTTTTGTTAATAAATTATACATTTATGAGTGTAGAGATATTCCTGTTTATGAAGATAAAAAAATTCATAAAAAATTTGCTTAAGCTATGGAAATATGCGAAAAAATGTGATATAATATACTAGTATTGTATTGTATCCTCCCACGATGGAGGAATAATAACAAGGAGGAAATTTAATATGAAAACAAAGGTCAACACAAAATCATTGGTGATACTGGGATTGATGACAGCTCTCACAATGATCTTCTCGTTCACTCCTATCGGTTCTATACCTATCGGACCGCTGGTAATTACTCTCAACGTAATTCCTATTGCCATAGCGGCTGTAACGGTAGGCCCTGTGGGAAGTGCAGTCATTGGAGGAGTTTTCGGACTGCTCAGCTTTTTGCAGTGCTTCGGAATAGGCGTGCCAAGCGGAATGGGAGCAGCACTTGTTGCGATCGATCCGGTCCTGGCTTTCGTTCAGCGATTTGTACCAAGACTTCTTGACGGCATTATCGTAGGATTTATTGCAAAAGGCATGAGCAAGGTAACAAACAATTATGTTTCATATGCTGTTACGGGCTTTTTTACTGCGTTTTTGAACACTGCGTTCTTTATGAGTGCGCTTGTTTTGCTTTTCGGCAACACCGATTATGTAAAAGAGCTTATGGGCGGAAAGAATATCATAGTATTCATCTGCACCTTTGTAGGCATAAACGCTCTGGTCGAAATGGCTGTATGTACATTTGTTACAGGTACAGTGGGTGCTGCACTTTATAAGGCAAGGTTCATACCTAACAAAAACAAAGCGCAGGCATAAATTCACCGAAAGGATAACATACAAATGGTTTTAGCGGTCGATATAGGAAACACTAACATAGTAATGGGCTGTTTTGAAAGCGACAGGATACTTTTTGTTGAAAGACTTTCTACAAATCAGCAGTCCACGGCACTTGAATATGCCATAATGCTCAAGAACATTCTTGAGATACATTCTATAGATATGTCAGATTTCAGGGGCGGTATAATCTCGTCCGTTGTGCCTTCTGTTACGCTTACTATGAAAGAGGCTATGGAGAGGCTCATCAAAAAGCGCATCATGGTGGTAGGACCCGGAATAAAGACGGGGCTTAAGATAAATCTCGACAATCCCGCACAGCTTGGAAGCGACAGAGTTGCAGACGCAGTTGCGGCGATAAACCTCTACCCTGTGCCTATCATAATGATAGATATGGGCACTGCTACTACCATATCAGTAATAGACAAGGAAAAGAATTTCATAGGCGGAATGATAATACCGGGACTTAGAACTTCCCTCGACTCGCTTTCGGGCAAGGCTTCACAGCTTCCTTTCATCAGTCTTGTACCGCCTAAAAAGGTCATAGGCACTAATACTATCGACTGTATGAAGAGCGGTATAATCCATAGCAACGCTGCAAGCATTGACGGCGTTATAGAGAGGATAGAAAACGAGCTTGGTGAAAAATGCACTGTGGTTTCCACAGGCGGTGTGGCAAAGATAATAGTTCCTTACTGCAAGCGTGACATAGTCATTGACGATGAGCTTCTGCTCAAAGGGCTTATGATAATCTACAATAAAAACAAACAATAATTTAAAATACAATACACAAAGCGTCGGGTAGTTTATCCGACGCTTTTTTATGTCGCTTTTTATATCCATAATAGACAAACAAACAGGCTTCAAACAGTTGCAAATGCCGAAAATGGAGCGTTTCTATTGCTTCCAGGACTTTGTTATGGTACAATCATATGTGCAAAGTAAAACGTTTACATAAAACAGAAAGCAGGAAATATATGAACGCAAGAAAAATACTATGCCTTATGGCCGCAGTGCTTATGCTGTCAGGCTGTTCAAAGGGTGTGGACGGTTCACAGGCTTCATCAAAAGCGGCTGAAAGCTCCGGCAAAGCGGACAGCAGTGTTTCAGACTATGATAATACCACCACCGAGCCTGAAACAGACAAGCCTGAGTTTGACCTCAATGACAGCGTGATAGGATTTTCGCAGGAAAGCGGCTTTTATGACAGCGGTTTCAGCCTTGAGCTTACCGCAAACGAGGGTGAGAAGATATACTACACCACTGACGGCACAGACCCTAGGACCTCTGCCACGAGAGAAGAATACACTGCCCCTATCGAGATAAAAGACAGGAGCAATGACCCTAATGTGGTTTCAGCCGTGCCGACAGAAATGATATCGGGAAATTTCAATGAGTTCAGCTTTGGCGAGGGGGATTTCTGGTGCAACAAAAAAGCACCTTCTGACAATGCGGTGGACAAATGCACTGTTATAAGAGCATCAAGCGAAAAAAGCGACGGAAGCGTTTCACAAAGCTTCTCAGGCAGCTTTTACATAGGAAGCGCAGATGAGCATATAAAAGGACTTAAAGAAAGCTGTGAAGCGGCAGGGCATGACCTTGCGGTAATGAATATCACGATGGACTACGCTGACCTTTTTGACAGTAAGATCGGCATTTACGTCAAGGGAGATATTTTCAACAAGGCACTTGAGGACTATAAGGCCAGCGGAGAAAGCATAGAAAACGAAACTGCAAGACAGCTTGACGCAAACTACAAACAGCGTGGCAAGGAATGGGAACGTGATTGTCACATCGAGCTTAACGAGATTTCAGCCGAGGGAAATGTGACGAACGCTTTGTCACAGGATTGCGGCATAAGGATACAGGGAAACTATTCACGCTCCGACCTGCAAAAGGGATTCAGGCTTTACGCCAGAAAGAAATATGGTGAAAAGAAGTTTAATTATGAGGTCTTTGAGGGGCTGAAAAACGCATCTGATGAAACTATCGACAGCTTTAAGACGCTTACTCTCCGTGCAGGTGGAAATTGTGCTTTTACAGCAAAATTCAATGACACCTATTGGCAGAGTCTTATGACAGAGCTTGACGGCTCAACAAAGGCTTCACGTCCATGCGTTGTTTATCTGAATGGCGAATACTGGGGACTTTATGTGCTGGAAGAGGACTATTCCGACAATTATTTTGAAAGCCACTATGGTGTGAACAAAGACGATGTGGTGGTCTACAAAGGCGACGCAGAAACCTATCAGAGCGGCTACAAGCTTGACGAGGGCAAGCTTCCGGAGGGAGAAACAGACGAGGGATATTTCTTCAAGGAGCTTACAGATTTCTTCGCTTCTCACAAAGACTTATCCGCACAGACGGATTATGAGGAGTTCTCAAAGCTTGTTGACACCGACAGTGTGAGAGATTATTTTCTTGCAGAGGTTTGGATAAACAACAAGTGGGATTGGCCGGGCAAAAACTGGTCAATGTGGAAGGTGCAGAACACAGACAGTTCCAACGAATATGCAGACGGCAAATGGCGTTTCATGTTCTATGACGTTGAGTTCGGCGGAGTGAGCGGTGAAGGCGACGCATGGACGAACACAATGAAAGAGGATAACTACAAGCCAAAGGGACTGCTTGACACGGACACGAAAAATCCTGCGGTTCTGAGTTTTGCTTATCTTATGTCAAATGAAGATTTCAGGAACGATTTCAATGACAGGCTTTTAAAGATGTCTGAGGGTACGTTTGAAAAAGAAAAGGCACTTGATAGGCTCGCAGAATTTGAGAGCATATATTCCCCTCTTTATGAGCAGTTCTTTGCAAGATACCCAGAAACAGGCTCAGCTGATGAGGCTCTTCATGGGGATTACGCCTCTTCTGACTGCATAAGGACATTCATTAACAAGCGTGATAAGTCTATCCAAAGTATTGTGGACTGGACTAATTCGCAGTTCTGATATTTCACAAACCAAAACGGCAGAACAGCTTGATGCTGAACTGCCGTTTTTATATTGCTTATTTTATGCCGCAGGAGCGTATGTGAATGTTATTTCGAGAGTGTTTATCTTTCCTGCATAGTCAAGTATTGTTGGAGAAGCCTTTGAAAGGTCACCGCCTGCTATTCTTGAATCCTCAGGCGGTGTGGATACCCACTGATTTACAAGGTTCACTCTTGTGCAAAGCTGGTCGTCAGATGTGGTGTAGCCCTCCGCTATGGTTTCAACAGCTTCGCCGTTTATCTTTATCTCGTCAATAGTTGCGATATAGTTCGGATAAAGCTTCTCACCGTTTGCGATACCCAGAGCCGAGAATGCAATGCCGTTGGCGTTGTTTGATGACATATCAAGGCTTACTGTGTAAGTTCCCTCACCGTCTATAACTGCGTTTTCTGCGATAACTCCGTCGCTCTTTGAAACCGGATCATATTCGTCACCAACGCTGTAGCATACGGAAAAATCTGCACTCTGATACATTATCCATGCCACCGCTGTGTTCTCGTCAGCCTGCGGTGCGGTATCATCTGTTAGCTTTTCAGGTGCAGCCGCAAGGGTTTCATCAAGCTTCTTTACAGCAGCGGCTCTTTCCTCCTCCACTGTCATCGAGGACTGGTTATCACGGCGTCTTTCATCAAATATCTTTGCCACAGTTTCATCACGCATTTTAAGTTCTGAACGTGAGAAGAAATCACTGCAATCCCAAAGGAATGGTGCAAAGCCGTAGGCGTCACAGTTGTCAAGGAGGTTGTCAATAAACTTGTCAGTGCCTTTCTTTAGGTCACCGCCGTTTGTAAGCACTGCATACTCGCCTATTATTATGCCATAGCCCTGCTCGGAATACTTTGTCATGTTCTTGAAAAGTCTGTTCTGCTCCTCATAGTCTGTCTTTGTTCCCCAATCTGAGCGACCCTTTGTTCCGCAATAATCCCAAGGGGTATAATAATGAACAGAAAGCAGGAGCTTATCCTTTGCGGTATCAGTTGGCATTTGGAACTTGTTTGAGCAGGTCATTGTGATATCGGTATTGTAGCCTGCGATAAGAAGAAAACGCTGTTCGTTGTTTCCGCCTGTTGCACGGACAGTGTCAACAAAGGTCTGATTTATCTTGTTGGCCATTTCATAGCACTCGGCTTTTGAAAGCGAGCCTGAGTTTTTGCACACGTCTGTGTCATTGAGTCTGTCACCAAGCTCTTCGTTTGCACCCTCAAATATAAGTCTGTCGGAGTATTTTTTATATCTGTTCGCTATCTGCGTCCACATGGACTTATACATTTCAAACGCCTTGTCAACGTCGCTCTGCTCGGA
>NZ_FR890742.1:33776-38015 GCF_000435935.1 Ruminococcus sp. CAG:57
AGCCGAACATTCCCCACCAGCTTCCGTCCCAGTGGTCGTTTATGATAACATACATATCATTATCCAAAGCGTAGTTTATTATCTCCTCCACTCTGTCGAGATAGGCTTCATTTATGGTGTAATCGCCTTTTTCATACTCCATTGCGTTTGTCCATGCCACAGGCACACGGAGAGAGTCAAAGCCGCTTGCTTTCATGCCCTTTATCATTTCTTCCGTTGTGACAGGCTGACCCCAGAAAGTTTCAAAGCTTTCAGGGTCGGTGTCTGCGGAATAGCTTTTATGACCGTATGCCTCCATTGTGTTGCCAAGGTTTGTGCCGTTGCCCAGAAGTCTTGCAAGCTCGGTTGATGTAAGGTCTTTGTTTATACTTCCGTCATCAGAGGTCTTTGCGCCCTCCTCTGCCTTTGATGAAGAGCTGTCGCTTCCCTTTCCACAGCCTGCAAGCAGTGCAGTACAGCCCATGACCGCTGCAGTAAGAAGCGGGATAAGCCTAAACTTTTCCATGTCATTCCCTCCTATTTCATAAATACAAATTCTTCAAGTTCAAAAAGCGGCTTGTTTTTGAAATAATCTGCTATCCAATCGGCAAGTTCATCTGAAAAAGCTGTAGGCACAAAATAGATAGAATGTCTGCCTGTGAGTGACTTGACTACTCCTGTGTAAACTCCGTCGCCTGTGCCAATATCAACATAGCCTACAGGCTCGCTGTTCTCATAGTCATCAGCATAGACCGCCACCTTTGCAACAGTTCCCATGCCCCTGACTTTCAGGGCTATCTTCATGGTCTTTGAGGAAAAGTCCTCGCCAAAGTCAAAATACTTATAGCCTATAACATTACCCTCGGTGATGTTCACGATACTTCTTGTGAAGATGTCCTTTTCGGTGATAAAACAGCCGCCTTTCAGCACGCAGGCTATATCCGCAGGATAAGGCTTGAAAGGGTCAAGGCTGTCTTCAAAGCCAAGCGATGTCATTTCCACTGTCGGTATCGTTCCGTCAGGGAGAATCTCTATTTTCTCAACGCAGGCACGTCTTGACATTATGGTATTGTTTGTCATTCTGTGATAAAAAATATACCACTGACCATTTATGTTGCACACTGAGCCGTGGTCATTTCCGCCTGGGAAATCCACGCCGTTGTCTATTATATATCCACGATATTTGAACGGGCCTTGTGGCTTATCTGAGGTTGCATAGGCAAGCCTGCTTCCTACACATGGGGAATATATAAGATAGTATGTATCTCCGATTTTCCTCGGGGAGCTTGCCTCAAAGAAACGCTGTTCCTGCGGTGCGTTGTCGCTGTCATCAATGACCGCTCTTTTGTAGCTTCCCTTTTTAATGGTATACATATCCGCAGGGTCTATCTCGTTGAAGTTGGATTCTGTGAAGCCGTAATAAATATACACTCTGCCGTCATCATCAACGAGCACGCCTGCATCATTATAAATGCCGTCATCGCCTGCGTCCTCAGGGTCATATTTATACTGAGAAAGGAGCTTGAAAGGACCTTCGGGCTTATCGGACACGCCAACAACGCCCTTTGAGCCGACTATATAGGCGTAGAGATAATACCTGCCGTCTTTTTCTATAACGTCCGGAGCGAACAGCTTGCGGTCGGTCATTCCCTCGGTATCGGACTTATGGTCACGGTCATCACGGGTATGGAAGCTGTGTCCGTGGCAGACCCAATTGTTAAGGTCATCAAGTGGTGCAGACCAGACTTTCAGTTTATAGTCGCAAAAGTCGCTTTGAGCGGCTCTGTCATGTGAGCCATAAAGATAAACTCTGTCGCCGAAAACTCTCGGCTCGCCGTCAGGGATATACTCCCATGCAGGCAAAATGGGGTTTGGCATGAAAATTTCCTCCTATGTTTTTTCATAACTTGTTTTATCATAAGATAATTATAGATCATACTATTATTATTTTCAATATCCTAACACGCTGTCAGAGGTGAAAATTTGTGCAAAATGTAAAATCGTGCAGACTGTCCAAAGGTGCAAAAAAGCCCGTTTGCGACGGCTTCCGACCTTGACAAAAGAGGGCAAATCGTGTATAATATTAAGTTGATAGTACCCGTATAAAATTATATTGATATAGGAGTGTTTAATTATGGCAGCTATTTCTAAGACTGTTTCAAAAGCAGGTTATGCTAAATTGCAGGAGGAACTTGAATACCTCATTACAGTAAAAAGACGTGAAGTCGCTCAGAAGCTTAAAGAAGCACGTTCTTTCGGAGACCTTTCCGAGAATGCTGAGTACGACGAGGCTAAGAACGAGCAGGCTATCCTTGAATCAAAGATCAATGAGTTAGAGCTTCTCATTTCAAACGCAACTGTCGTTGAGGACGATGATATTTCTGTAAACGAGATAGGCGTAGGCTCTATCATCAAGATAAAGGATATCGAGCTTGACGAGATCGAGGATCTTCAGATAGTAGGTTCAACTGAGTCTGACCCTGACAACGGCAAGATCTCTGACGAGTCACCTATAGGCAAGGCTGCACTCAAGCACAAGGTAGGCGACATTTTCGAGGCTGAAACACCTGCCGGTCTGCTGAAATTCGAGGTCATCGACATTTCAAAGTAACAGACCACTTACAAAACACACGGAAAGGAAAATATAAATGAGCGAGGAAAACCGCACAAACGCTCCTGAGGAAGAGCTTACTCAGGAGGACATAAACAGCTTAAAGAAGATAAGAATGGACAAGCTTGAAGAGCTGAAAGCCAAGGGCAAGAATCCATTTGAGATAACAAAGTATGACGTTACGGCAAGCTGTGCCGAGGCTAAAGCACAGTATGAAAAGCTTGAGGCTGAGCTTAAGGAGCAGGCAGGCGAAGACGAGGAAAAGCTCAAGGAGCTTCTTGAGGCAAACCGCATAACAGTAAGCGTTGCAGGCAGAGTAATGTCAAGACGTCTTATGGGCAAAGCAAGCTTTTTTGACCTGAGAGATAAAAGCGACAAGGTTCAGGTCTATCTGAGAATGAACGAGATCGGCAAGGAAGAATTTGACGATTACAAGAAGGGCGATATCGGTGATATCGTTGGCATTGAGGGCTTTGTATTCAGAACAAAAATGGGTGAGATATCAATTCACGCTCAGAAGTTCGTACTGCTTTCAAAGTCGCTTCTGCCTTTGCCTGAGAAGTGGCATGGTCTGAAGGATCAGGACACTAGATACAGACAGAGATACACAGACCTTATATGCAATCCTGAGGTAAAGGAAACATTTATAAAGAGGTCGCAGATAATTTCATCTATCAGAAGATATCTTGACGGACAGGGCTTCATGGAAGTTGAAACTCCAATGCTGGTATCTAATGCAGGCGGAGCTGCTGCAAGACCATTTGAGACACACTACAACGCACTTGGCGAGGACGTTAAGCTTAGAATTTCTCTGGAGCTTTATCTGAAAAGACTTATTGTCGGCGGACTTGAAAGAGTATACGAGATAGGCAGAGTATTCAGAAACGAGGGTGTTGACGCAAGACACAATCCTGAGTTCACTCTTATGGAGCTTTATCAGGCATACACTGATTACTACGGCATGATGGATCTGACTGAGAATATGTTCAGGCACGTTGCTCAGGAGGTATGCGGCACAACTTGTGTACCATACGGTGACGTAATGATCGACCTTGGCAAGCCGTTTGAGAGAATGACAATGATCGACGCAGTTAAGAAGTATTCTGGTGTTGATTTCTCACAGGTAGCCACAACAGAAGAAGCAAAAGCACTTGCAGACGAGCGTCACATTGAATACGAGGCAAGGCACAAGAGGGGCGACATACTCAACCTGTTCTTTGAGGAATATGTTGAGGAGCATCTTATTCAGCCTACATTCATAATGGATCACCCTATCGAGATTTCTCCACTTACAAAGAAGAAGCCTGAGAATCCTGATTATGTAGAAAGATTTGAGCTTTTCATCACAGGCAGAGAGATGTGCAACGCATACTCAGAGCTGAACGATCCGATAGATCAGCGTGAGAGATTTGCGGCACAGGAAGAGGCATTGAAGCAGGGTGATGAGGAAGCAAACCACACAGACGAGGACTTCCTGAGAGCTTTGGAGATAGGCATGCCACCTACAGGCGGAATTGGTTACGGCATTGACAGACTTGTTATGCTGCTGACTAACTCACCGGCTATTAGAGATGTGCTGTTGTTCCCTACAATGAAGACGTTGGAGTAAGAAAGTGTCGTAATTACGGGCTTTTCGGTGCATTTAGGTC
>NZ_FR890743.1:0-28923 GCF_000435935.1 Ruminococcus sp. CAG:57
TCATGTTTTCTTTATGTATAGAGTTATCTGATAAAATGAGTCCAAGCGTGTTCCTCGACCTCAGGTAAGCCGTATTTTTCTTTGCCAAGTGCAATGCTTTTCATAAGGAAAGTCATGTTTCTTGCAAGTACACGCATTGTCTGTTTACCCTCATCGTCCATTTCAGCCTCGCCTACTTCACGTCCGTGAATACTGTTCCAATACTGACTTGAGGCAATAGGCATATTGCAAATAGTGAAATACTTGTTAAGCTCATCAAATGTAGCCGAACAGCCGCCTCGTCTTGCACAAACTACACTTGCTCCTACTTTCATTGATTTGTCAAAATGTGTGCTGTAGAACAAACGGTCAAGACAGGCGATAAGAGTTGCATTTGCAGAAGCGTAATATACAGGGCTTGCAACAACAAGTCCGTCAGCCTTCTCAAACTTTGGTGCGAGTTCATTTACCATGTCATTGAATACGCATTTGCCCGTTTTTGAACATGACCTGCAGGCAATACAGCCGCGAATATCCTTGTTCCCAATTTGAACAGTTTCTACTTCAACATCACTCTCTTTAAAAACCTTTTCCATTTCTCGAATGGCAATAGAAGTATTTCCGTTTATCCTCGGACTTCCGTTTAAAATAAGAACCTTCATGTTAAATCCTCCTATGTATTTATTTTAATAATTATATCACTTGGAGTACACTATAAGTCAAGTGAATTTTTATATGCTTTATTCTGAAATAATTGTTAATATGAGCATTTCCTGAAAAATCCGCCGACAAAAAGTACGGCGGATACGATACAGCTATATATATTGCAAAGCGTAAATCGCCCGTCACGGCGAGCATATAACTCTCCCAGCATATTACGCCTATTGGCGGAAATAAAAAAATCCGCTGTCATAAATGATAGCGGATTTGGTGCAGGTGCACGCCCCTGCTGGTGCGCCTGACAGGAATCGAACCTGCGACCTCAAGAGTCGGAGTCTTGCGCTCTATCCAACTGAGCTACAGACGCATATAAGGAGCGGAAATCCGCTCCTTGTTTTTTTAGAAATTTTTTATCTAAGCTTAGCTCCGCATGGCAAGTCCTGATCCGGGAAAATAACGCTTGCCGCACCGTCAGGTGTGTCAGCCGCACATATCATGCCGTTTGACTCAACTCCGCAAAGCTTCACAGGCTTCAGATTGGCTACAATAACTACCTTCTTGCCAATAAGATCTTCAGGCTTGTACCATGCCGCAATGCCCGATACTACCTGCCTGCCGCCAAAACCATCGTCAAGCTGTAAGCAAAGAAGCTTCTTGGACTTCTTTACCTTCTCGCAGTCCTTAACAAGAGCAACTCTCAGATCTACCTTTGCAAAATCATCTATGGTTATCTCGTCAGCTATAGGCACAGGCTCAAATCCATCGTCAGCCTTTTCCTCAGGCTCTGCATTGCTGCCTATTATCTTGTTAAGCTCCTCTATCTCCTTGTCAACGTCAATTCTTGGGAAGATGATCTCACCCCTGTGAACGGTAACGTCAGCAGGAAGTACACCAAACTTGCCAGCGTTCTCGTATGTGATATCGCTCTCAGCCGCACCTATCTGTTCCCATACCTTTGGCATTGTTGTAGGCATAAAGTTGCTGAGAAGCGTTGATACTATCCTGATAGTTTCAAGCAGATTGTAAAGAACTGTCGCAAGTCTTGCCTTTTTGCTCTCGTCCTTGCCAAGTACCCATGGAGCTGTCTCGTCAATATACTTGTTAGCTCTGGATACTACTTTGAATATCTCAGCCAAAGCATTGTTTATCTGAGTCTTGTCCATGAACTCGTCTACCTTTGCAACAAGTCCCTTAGCCTCAGCGGTAAGCTCAGCGTCAAAATCGCCCTCTTCTCTGTCAGCAGGAAGCGTGCCGCCAAAATATTTGTCAGCCATAGCTACAGTTCTTGAAACAAGATTGCCAAGACCATTTGCAAGGTCAGAGTTTATTCTGTTTATCATTATCTCGTTTGAGAATGAACTGTCTGCACCCAAAGCCATTTCACGAAGAATGTGGTATCTGATAGCGTCAGCACCATATCTCTCACCAAGAATGAACGGGTCAACAACGTTGCCCAAAGACTTGGACATCTTCTGTCCGTTGAATGTTATCCAGCCATGTACAGCAAGATGCTTAGGCAGTGGAAGATCAAGCGCCATAAGCATTGCAG
The DNA here is from genome assembly GCF_000435935.1 of Ruminococcus sp. CAG:57. Lineage (NCBI taxonomy): Bacteria > Bacillati > Bacillota > Clostridia > Eubacteriales > Oscillospiraceae > Ruminococcus > Ruminococcus sp. CAG:57. The sequence continues at coordinate 2,189 of NZ_FR890743.1, forward strand.
GCCAAATGATAGCGTGGAATCTCATGATATCCTTTGCTACCATGTGAACGTCAGCAGGCCAGAACTTGTCAAAATCATTGTACTGCTCGTTCCAGAAACCAAGTGCAGAAATATAGTTAGAAAGTGCGTCTATCCAAACGTAAACAACGTGCTTGTCATCAAATGTAACAGGAATACCCCACTTGAAAGTGGTTCTCGATACACAAAGATCCTCAAGACCGGGCTTGATAAAGTTGTTTACAAGCTCAGTGGCTCTTGTCTTTGGCTGGAGATAATCTGTCTCAGTGAGAAGCTTCTCTATCCTCTCAGCAAATGACGACATCTTGAAGAAGTAAGCCTCCTCCTTAGCCTCTGTTACCTCTCTGTGACACTCAGGACAACAGCCGTTCTCATCAAGCTGTGACTCAGTCCAGAAGCTCTCGCAAGGGGTGCAGTATTTGCCCTTGTATTCGCCCTTGTAAATGTAGCCCTTGTCATAAAGAGCCTTGAAGATCTTCTGAACAGTTTCAATGTGATAATCGTCAGTAGTTCTGATGTATCTGTCATAGCTGATGTTCATGTAGCTCCAAAGCTTTTTGAAAGTCTTGACTACCTCATCAACATATTCCTTAGGTGTAACACCCTTTTCAGCAGCCTTCTGTTCGATTTTCAGACCATGCTCGTCAGTGCCTGTGAGGAACATGACATCATAGCCCTGCATACGTCTGTATCTGGCAATAGAATCGCAGGCAACAGTGGTGTAGCAGTGACCGATATGAGGATTACCGGAAGGGTAATATATCGGGGTAGTGATATAAAACGGTTTTTTCTCCATATAAAGGACCTCCGTAAAAGAATTTGCATAAGCAGCATTTCTTATATTATACTACTTTACAGTGGTTTCGTCAAGCGGTAAAGCGATTTAAGTGAGGAGTGAGAAATGAGAAATGAGGAGTGAGGAGTGAGGAATGAGAAATAAGCATAGCAGACCCAAGTAAATTGCAAGCATAAAGTAAAATAAAGCACCGAGCGTAGCGATTTTGCGGCACAACGAACTTCCCCTAACAATCTGTAGGGGCTGGCGCCCTCGACAGCCCACCCCCCTTTGACATTTCGCATTATTGTTTATCTCACAACCCTTGATAATCCCACAAACATCGGTAGGGGCGAACAGCGTTCGCCCGTGCTCAGGACTTGCATAAATTCTGAATCATAGAGGACACCACCCGATTTGTGCTGATTTAACAAATAATTCATACACCTTTCGTATAAAAATGCTATAATAAAAAGGTTAAAGTATATATTCTAAGAAAAAGTAACTCTAAGGTGGGAATCGTAAAATGGAAGAAGTAAGAGAAAATAAAATGGGAACGCAGCCCATAGGTGATCTGCTGTTCAAAATGTCCCTGCCGATCATGATATCCATGCTCGTGCAGGCTCTCTATAATATCGTCGACAGCATATTTGTTGCCAAAATAAGCGAGGACGCACTCACTGCCGTGTCACTGGCTTTCCCTGTGCAAAATCTTATGATAGCCCTCGGTGCAGGCACTGGTGTCGGTATCAACGCACTGCTGTCAAAATCACTTGGTGAAAAGAATTTCAAGCAGGCTAACAGCGCCGCCAATAACGGCATTTTCCTCTGCCTTGTGAACTTCGTTATCTTCGTGGTTTTCGGTGCATTTTTCACTGAGATCTTCTATCGCTCACAAACCTCAAGCAAAATAATTATCGAATATGGCGACCAGTACCTAACCGTCATCAGCCTGCTAAGTATCGGTCTTTTCTGTCAGATGACCATGGAAAAACTCTTGCAGGCTACAGGTAAAACTATCTATTCAATGTATACTCAGGGAATAGGCGCAGTGATAAATATTATCCTCGACCCTTGCTTTATCTTTGGCGTGGGCTTCTTCCCTAAGTGGGGCGTAACAGGTGCGGCTGTGGCTACCTGTATCGGTCAGTTCACCGCTGCAGCCTTCGGACTTTTCTTCAATATGAAGTTCAACAAAGAGATAACCATAAACCTTGTGAAGTATAGACCGCAGGCAAAAATAATCAAGAAGATCTACGCTGTCGGTCTGCCGTCCATCATAATGCAGTCTATCTCTTCTATCATGACATACGGCATGAATAAAATACTTATCGGCTTCTCAAACACCGCCGCCGCAGTTTTCGGTGTGTATTTCAAGCTTCAGAGCTTCGTTTTCATGCCTGTTTTCGGACTTAATAACGGTCTTATCCCTATCGTTGCCTATAACTATGGTGCAAGAAAGAAAAAGCGTATCACAGGTGCAATAAAATACGCCATGATATATTCTGTGTCTATCATGATAGTCGGCACTATCATAATGCAGATTTTCCCTGCACAGCTTCTGAAACTCTTTGACGCAAGCGATAATATGCTAAGCATAGGCGTAACAGCCCTGCGTATAATCAGCACACACTTCTTCTTCGCAGGCTTTGATATAATCATAATCTCATCATTGCAGGCTCTTGGCAGGGGACTTTCCTCTATGCTCGTTTCATTTACAAGACAGCTTGTTGTGCTTCTTCCTGTGGCGTATCTTCTTTCCCTTACAGGCAAGCTTGACGCTATCTGGTGGGCGTTCCCGATAGCCGAAATATTCTCGATCATGGCGTCATTGTTCTTCCTTAGAAGAGCCTACAACGCTGAAATAAAACCAATGGCAGACTAACTAGGAGGTATTTTTATGCGGCTTATTTTTATCAGACACGGCGACCCCGATTACGTTCATGATACCCTTACAGAAAAGGGCAAGCGTGAAGCAGAGCTTCTTGCACAGCGTGTAAAGAATTGGGACGTTTCAAAGTTCTACGTTTCTCCCCTTGGCAGAGCACAGCTCACAGCGGAATATTCCCTGAAGCTCCGTGGGGATACCGCCGAAACTCTCCCTTGGCTGAGAGAATTTAACGGCATAATACCCACCTCTGACGGAGGACATCGTATCCCATGGGATATGTACCCCACCGAGTGGGCGGATAAAGAGATATACTATGACCGCAATAATTGGTTCAAGTCCGATTATATGCAAACAGGCAATGTTGAAGAACAGCTTAAATGGGTGCATGAGGGTATTGATAAGCTTCTTGCCGACCATGGTTATATCCACGAGAACGGTATGTTCCGCATTGAAAAGCACAGCGATGAAACCCTTGTGTTCTTCTGTCACTTCGGTGTATCAATGGTGATGATAGGACATATCCTCGGTATTTCCACCATGAATATGTGGCATGGCTTCAATATGCAGCCTACCTCTGTGACGGTCCTCGGCTGTGAGGAGCGTGAGGGCGACTATGGCTTTTTCAGATGCCACGTCATGGGCTGTACAAAGCACCTTGCAGGCGGCAATGAACCTATCTCCAACGCAGGCTACTTCACCGATGTTTTTCAGGATTAAATAAACCCGTAAGGGTGACTTTTTCGCTCGCATATTATTGCATACAAAAATATCCTCTATCCGCTCTGTTATTTCAGGGCGGTTATTTTATTGTGCGAAACCTTAGTTTAATATAATATAACAGTTAAAGAAAACGTTTTCTTCTAAATATGACTATCATTAGATAACAACATATTCATAATTTGTGAAAAAAGCACAACAAAAGCTTCGTGTTTTCGTTGATTTTTTAGCTTGCTTTATGTAAACTAAATGCTTTTACCCCCTTGACTTTATTTTGAAAAGGGCTTATAATATCCCATAGCTTAAAAGAGTATGGGTTTCATATTTTTATATATGTGCCTATGAGAGCATGAAGTTTAGAAGAATAAAAGGAGAGTGAAAGAATATGTTCCAGCTTCAATGGATATGGCACAATCTGAAAGGCTACCGAAAATTCTATGTAACAGCCCTTGTGCTGTCTATCGTATGCAACGCCTTGTATCTTACCACACCTTATTTCAGCAAAGAGCTTGTGGATAAGTTTCTTTCAAGCAAGGACGCACTTTTTAACCTTGAGCATGAAAGAAAGCTGTTCTGGCTGCTGCTTGCAGGCATGGTGGGCTTTACCTTGGTCAGAACTATCTGTCAGTATACCTGCAACATGACCTATGAATTATCATCTCAGGGCATGATATACAGAATAAGGACACACCTTTTCAGACGTATCGAAAATCAGGATATGGAGTTTTATGACCGCAACCGAACAGGCGACCTTATGACAAGGCTCACAGGCGACCTTGATATGGTGCGTCATGCAGTGGCATTCGTTTTTAAAGGTATGCTTGAATCATGTTCGCTGTTTATAGCCTCATCAGTTTATTTCTTTATGGTAAGCTGGAAAATGGCACTTCTTCTGCTGGCTGTTACACCGTTTATATTCGGTGTGGTGGTGCTTCTTGATAAAAAGGCAAAGCCGGTCTACGTTGACCTCCGTGAGAAGCTATCCCAAATGAATACAGACGCTCAGGAGAACATCTCAGGCAACAGAGTTGTAAAAGCCTTCGCCCGTGAGGACTATGAGATAGAAAAGTTCCAAAAAGCCAATAAAGAATATTCTGACGCCAACAAAAAAGCGTCACTGCTGTGGCTTAAATTCTTCCCTTATATGGAAGCTTTCGCAAACGCCTTGTCAGTTGTAATGCTCCTTGGCGGTGGATTTTTCCTTATAAAAGGGGAAATAACAATGGGCGAGTATGTTGCTATCTCAGGACTTATCTGGGGCATCGCAAACCCTGTCAGAAACCTTGGTATATATGTGAACGATATGCAAAGGTTCATGGCTTCCGCTATGAAGGTCATCGAGATATACTATGCAAGACCTATCATCACCGACCGTGAAGACGCAGTTGACCAGACAGAAAGGCTTCACGGAGATGTCGAGTTCAAGGACGTTACCTTTAAGTTTGGCAAGCATATAGTCCTTGACAACGTGAACTTTAAGATAAAAGCAGGTCAGACAGTTGCCATAATGGGCGAAACAGGCTCAGGCAAGACCTCGCTTATAAATCTCATTCCAAGATTTTATGATACCAACTCAGGAGAAGTCCTTGTTGATGGTGTGAATGTAAGAAAGCGTAAGCTCTCACAGCTCCGCTCACAAATAGGTATGGCAACGCAGGACGTCCTGCTTTTCTCTGATACCATAGACGGCAATATCGCATACGGCGACTCTGATATGTCCGAAGAGGACGTTAAGCACTATGCAAAGCTTGCGGCGGCAAACGAGTTCGTTGAGAAAATGCCTGACGGCTATGAAACTATCGTGGGAGAGCGTGGCGTAGGTCTTTCAGGCGGACAAAAGCAAAGACTTTCCCTTGCAAGAGCCTTAGCCATAAAGCCTGCCATTCTTATCCTTGACGATACCACCTCCGCCGTGGATATGGAAACAGAAAAGTATATTCAGGACAGCCTTAGAAACCTCGATTTTCCATGCACAAAGATAATAATAGCCCAGCGTATCTCCTCCACCAAAGACGCTGATATGATAATAATCCTCGATGACGGCAAGATAACCGAAATGGGTACTCATGATGAGCTTATCGCCAAAAAGGGATACTATTACGAGGTGTTCAAGCTGCAGAATGATGGCTTCGGAAAGGAGGCGGTCTAAATGGCAAGAAACCGTTATGACGTTGACGAAGTCCTTGAGACCCCATTTGACTTCGCCCACCTGAAACGCTCCTTTGTGTATATCAAAAAATATAAGGGCAAAATGATAACCGCCCTTATGCTGAGCGTGTTCGCCGCAATATCAGGACTTCTCGGACCGCTCATCACACAGTATGCTCTTGATAACACCATACCTCAGAAAAATATGGGACAACTCGTCCTGCTCACCCTCGCATTTGTCGGCACTATAGCCGTGTCCATAACATTCTCCACTATCCGTTCAAGGATAATGACAGTTGTTGGTCAGGATATAATCTTCGATATCCGTACCGACCTTTTCAAGCATTTGCAGGAGCTTCCATTTGAGTATTACGATAACCGCCCTCACGGCAAGATCCTCATCAGAGTTGTAAACTATGTAAACTCCGTGTCGGATATGCTCTCAAACGGTATCATCAATGTTATACTCGAGTGCCTTAATATGCTTTTCATCATGATTTTCATGTTCTTTGTGAATGTGAAGCTGTCATTGGTGGTGCTTTCGGGTCTGCCGATATTTGCAGTCATAATGATGATGATAAAGAAAAGACAGCGTAAAGCATGGCAGGACGTTTCAAACAAATCCTCAAACCTTAACGCCTATTTGCAGGAAAACATCACAGGCGCAAGAGTGACCCAGATATTCACCCGTGAGGAAGAAAACGCCCAGATATTCGACAAACTTTCCGAGAAATATCGTAAAAGCTGGATAAACGCCGTGAAATATTCTAACCTTGTTTGGCCTGCTACCGACAACGTTTCTACTCTTGTGAGAGCCGCAATATTCGTGGTGGGTCTGCTGGTTTTGACCCCTGCGGCAGTGAGCCTTGGAACTATCGTTGCCATGACAAGCTATGCTTCAAGCTTCTGGCAGCCTATCATGAACCTGTCAAACATCTTCAATAACTTCATCAACAATATCGCCTACCTTGAGCGTATCTTTGAAACCCTTGACGAGCCTGCCACTATCGCAGACAAGCCGAACGCTCAGGATATCGGTGATATCACAGGCGAGGTAAAATTTGATGACGTTACATTCAGCTATGAGCAGGGCAAAACAGTTTTGGAGCATATCTCCTTTGACGTTAAGCCGGGCGAAAGCGTTGCCCTCGTTGGACCAACAGGCGCAGGAAAATCTACAGTAGTTTCTCTCCTGTCAAGATTTTATGACCTGGACAGCGGTAAAATAACCATAGACGGCAAGGATATAAGTCAGGCGACCTTGCATTCCCTCCGCTCACAAATGGGCATAATGCTTCAGGACAGCTTTATTTTCAGCGGCACTATTTATGATAATATCCGCTACGGCAGACTTGATGCAACGGAAGAAGAAATAAGAGAAGCCGCAAAGATAGTCTGCGCAGACGAGTTCATAAGCGAAATGAAAGACGGCTATATGACTGAGGTCAACGAGCGTGGCTCAAAGCTTTCAGGCGGACAGAAACAGCTTATCTCCTTTGCAAGAACGCTACTCTCCGACCCGAAAATACTTGTCCTTGACGAAGCAACTTCATCAATAGACGCACGAACAGAAAAGCTCCTTCAGCAGGGACTTCAAAGACTTCTTGTTGGCAGAACTTCATTTATTATCGCACATAGACTTTCCACTATCAAAAACTGCGATAAGATAATGTATATCGACAACAAAGGCATTGCCGAGTGCGGCACACATGACCAGCTTATCGCAAAGAAAGGCGAATATTACAAGCTTTATACCGCACAGCATATGGACGAATAAAATAGCATAAAAACACGGGTGGACACTGCCCCCTGCAAATGTGGCTATCCACGTCTGTAGGGGCGAACAGCGTTCGCCCGTTTGTTATTTCACCCTGTTATCACGTTGTTTATCTTTACTTTATCACTATCTTATCCAACGTTTCCCCCACCTTGTCATGGATAACAAGGTCGCAGGAGCCGTCCATGGAAGTCTTGTCCCGATTTATCAGCACAAGATCATCCCCCTGAAAATATCTCACCATTCCTGCCGCAGGATAAACTGTCAGAGAAGTGCCTGCAATAATAAGCGTGTCGCACTGAGAAATCTCCCTCACCGCCTCCGTCACAGTTTTATCATCAAGCCCCTCCTCATAAAGCACAACATCAGGCTTGATTATTCCGCCGCAGGTGCATTTCGGAATGCCTGTGCTGTTTAAAATATCCTCCGCAGTGTAGAATTTTCCGCAGTCCATGCAGTAGTTGCGGTGTACGCTTCCGTGAAGCTCCAGCACCTTTTTGCTTCCTGCCGCCGTGTGAAGTCCGTCAATATTCTGCGTGATAACTGAAGAAAGTATGCCTGCCCTCTCCATTTCCGCAAGCTTGTAATGAGCCTTGTTAGGCTTTGCCGTCAAACAAAGCATTTTGTCACGGTAAAAATCATAAAATGCCTTTGTGTGCCGCATAAAAAACGTGTGGCTGAGTATCTGCTCAGGGGGATAATCATATTTCTGATTGTAAAGTCCGTCCACCGACCGAAAATCAGGAATGCCGCTCTCTGTTGATACCCCTGCTCCTCCGAAAAATACTATCCTGTGTGACTTGTCTATTATCTGCTGAAGCTCCATTTTTATCACTCCTATGAAAAATGCGGTCTATACCGAAGCACAGACCGCATTGATTATTCACGATATTAGTCGATCTTAACGATCCAGCCAAACTCGTCTGGTATCTTGCCCCACTGAATGCCTGTCATTGTATCATAAAGCATCTGTGAAACAGGGCCGATCTTGTTGTTGTTTATCTCCATTACCTTGTCGCCCCACTTAAGATGACCAACAGGTGAGATAACGGCAGCAGTACCTGTGCCGAATACCTCGTCAAGCTTGCCGTTGTCGTAAGCCTCAGCGATCTCCTCGATAGAGATCTTTCTCTCGCTTACCTTGTAGCCCTTCTTCTTGCATATCTCGATAGCAGACTTTCTTGTGATGCCAGGGAGAACAGAGCCAAGAAGCTGTGGTGTAACAACTTCGCCGTCAATAACGAAGAAGATGTTCATTGAGCCAACTTCCTCAACATACTTTCTCTCAACACCATCAAGCCAAAGTACCTGCTCGTAATCCTGCTCGTGAGCTTCTTCCTGACCCGCAAGTGAGATAGCGTAGTTAGCAGCAGTCTTTGCAAAACCTGTACCGCCTCTTACGGCTCTTACATACTTGTTCTCAACGTATATCTTAACAGGATTAAGACCGGTTGAATAGTAAGCACCTGAAGGTGAAAGAATAATGATGAACAGATAGTGGTCAGCAGGCTTAACACCTACATATGGGTCAACTGCGATGATAAATGGTCTGATGTAAAGGGAAGCGCCCTCTGTGTGAGGTACCCAGTCCTGCTCCATTTTTACAAGAGTTTTCAGAGCGTAGAGCATATCCTCTTCGTTTATCTTAGGAATTACCATTCTCTCAGCAGAGTTGTTCATTCTCTTGAAGTTCTCCTGCGGTCTGAAAAGCTGAACAGAGCCGTCAGCGGTACGATAAGCCTTAAGGCCTTCAAATATCTCCTGACCGTAGTGCAGGCACATAGCAGCAGGGGAGAGTGAAAGGTCGCCGTAAGGCACGATCCTAGCGTCATGCCAACCCTGACCTGCGTCATAATTCATAACAAACATATGGTCAGTAAAAATGTGACCGAAACCAAGCTTTGTTTCGTCAGCTGGTTTTTCCTTTGGAGTAGTGGTACGTTCGATCTTGATATCTAACATACAGATCCTTCTTTCTTAAATTAATGATCGGCTCGCCAAGCGAACCTTTACCACATATATTATAATACTTATTGTGATCTTTTTCAAGAGGTTTTGCAAAAAAAATTCCTTGCCACAGGAAAAATATGCAGGATAACATTTTGAAAACTGCATTTTTATACAACTGTATGAAAACTGTTGAGAAATCGTCATAAAATTGTCTTTATATTGTAGGAAATACTCCTTGAAAAAAAGGTGATAGTGTTGTATAATAGGGTAAAATAAATGTGAAACAAGTATATTATAATAAGGTTATATAAGGAAAGGTAATATTATGAACGATAGAGAAAGAAAGGATAATGAGCTTGGTATAGATCTTGATATGAAAGGTCTTACCCTCGACAGCGATGAAGCCGCAAAGCCGCAGGCGCAGAACCGCCCTATGAGCCATGAGGATATGGCAAGAATGATCGCTAAAAATATGGCAATGCAGGACGGCGGCTTTGACGAGCCTATCACTCCCGTAAGAGGAGTTTCAGACTTTGGCGAGGAAACTATCAAGCCTAAAAAGCCCAAAACAACTGAAACACGCAGTAAAAATGCAAAGCCTGCATCAAAGCAGACTTCAAAGAGCGGCTCAAAGAATGGGAAAAAGAAGAAAAAGAAGTCTTCGTCAGGAAAGACTGTCGCAATAGCAATATGCTCAGTTGTTGGTGTTATGATAGTCGCCGCAGGTGGTTTCTATCTGTGGGGCATGAATTCGTATAAGGATAGATTTCTTGGAAATACATATATAAACGGCATCGAGGTCAGCGGAAAGACCAAGGCGGAAGCCTATAAGCTCGTAAGCGAGCAGGCTGTTATCCCAAAAGCCATCACCGTTACAAAGAAAGACGGCACAACATTTTCCATAAAGCTGTCTGAAATAGGCTATAACGATAATACTCAAAACCTTATCACACAGTATTATACTCAGCAAAACCACTATTCATGGTTTTCTTCTGCCATGAAGCGTACGGATTTCACTTTTGAATCTAAGTTCAAGTACGATAAGGCTAAGCTTGAAAAGGTGCTGAAAAGAAAGGTGCTTGACTCCCAAAGCACAAAAGATCCTGAGGACGCCTATATCAAAAAAGGCGACGACAACAGCTATGTTGTGGTAAAAGAAACCACGGGCGACGCTGTGGAGGAGGGTAAGATAGACGAGCTTTATTCCTATGTGGAAAATCAGATTGACGACGGTAGCTTTGACGTTGATATCTCAAAGGCAGATTGCTATAAAAAGCCTGCCATAACAGCGGATATGCTTGAAGAGACCTGCAAGAAGCTCAATAACCTTAACGATATCGAAATAACATTCGATTTTATCTACACCACCGAAACTCTCACGGGTGATACTATCATGGATTGGATAACCTTTGACGAGGATAACGCCGAAGCCGGCTATACAGTTGATGAAGATAAGGCAATGGCATATGTTGAAGACCTTGCAGATAAGTATGATACCTATGGCAAGGACAGAGAGTTCAAGACCACAAAGCGTGGAACTATCACTATCCCCGAGGGTCAGGGCTGTTACGGCTGGTGGATAGACCAGCAAAAGACCTGCGACCTTATCGTAGACCTTGTTGAAAAGGGCGAGTCTGCCGAAACTGAGCCTGTCTACTATGTAAACCCTGACTCAGCCTATGAGTATACCTGCAATAAGGATTGGCGTACAGCCGATAAGGATTACGGCAACACTTATATCGAGGTAGACCTCACCGCACAGCATTTGTGGTATTATAAAGACGGAAAGCTCGCAATGGAGTCTGATATAGTTTCAGGCTATCCAAGCAAGTCAAGAAATACCCCTGGCGGTGTTTATAAGCTTTGGTATAAGGAAAAGGGCAAGACCCTCAGAGGATCAGCAGACGGACAGTCTTACGCTTCCTATGTTGACTATTGGAACAACGTTTCCACTATCGGCATAGGACTTCATGACGCATCATGGCAGAACGGCAACTTTGGCGGTGAGCGTTATAAGTCAAGCACATGGGGCTCACACGGCTGTATAAATATGCCTTTAGATAAAGCAAAATACGTTTATGAAAAAATAGATATGGGTACTCCTGTATTTATGTATTGGTAAGAGATAATAGCAAGGCAATACGGACAACTCGTATTGCCTTTGCTTTTAGTTTCAGTTAGGAGAATTTATGTACATTACAGATGAAGACAACCCACGCCTGCCATTTCTGCGTGATAAAACTTCAAAGCTCACCACCTCGCCGGGCTGTTATATAATGAAAGACAAAATGAAAAAGATAATATATATCGGCAAGGCGAAAAATCTCCGCAACCGTGTGACATCTTATTTCAGAAAGTGTCAGGATCACCTGCCAAAGGTGTGGAAAATGGTGTCCCACGTCTATGACTATGACTTTATCGTCACCGACTCTGAGTTTGAAGCCCTAGTGCTGGAGTGTTCTCTTATAAAGCAGTATACCCCGAAGTATAATATCCTGCTGAAAGACGATAAGGGCTATAGCTATATCAGGGTCACAAATGAGGACTACCCACGTTTGCAAGCCGTATTGCAAAAATACGATGACGGAGCAGAGTATATAGGACCTTATACAAGCTCGTTCGCAGTAAAACAAGCCGTTATCGAAGCCAATAAAGTCTTTATGCTCCCTACCTGCACCCGAAAATTTCCGCAGGATTTCAGAAAACAGCGCCCTTGCCTTAATATGCACATAAAGCAGTGTATGGGCGTCTGCACAGGGAAATTCTCCAAAGAGGAGTATAATTCTATAGTCCGTCAGGCGGTGGACTATATCCGAAACGGCTCGTCAGATTCAGTTGAAAGACTCACCGAGGAGATGAACAAAGCCGCCGAGGAGCTTGACTTTGAGCTTGCCGCAAAGCTTCGTGACCGTATCCAAGCCATACAAAAAGCCGCTGAAAGTCAGAAGATAATCAATGACGATATTCGTGACACTGATATAATCGCCATTGCTCAAAATGGCGAAATGGCTTGTGCCAGCGTTATAATGTACCGTGGAGGCAGACTTTTTGATAAGGCTTCCTATTTCCTTGGCGAAAAAGACGACAGCGTAAAAATGCGTGAAGATTTTCTCATGCAGTATTATTCCTCCAAAGACAGCATACCGAAAGATATTCTCCTTGACGAGGATATCACAAACGGCGAGATAATAGAGAAATTTCTCCGCCAGAAGTATGACCATGCCGTGAATATCTCTACTCCGAAAAGAGGACAGTTTCTCCGCCTTACCACCCTTGCCAAAAGCAACGCCACCGAGTATCTCTCCATAAAAGTCGGCAGAACGAGCCGTGAGATAACCGCCCTTGAGGAGCTTGCCAAAGCATTGGGACTTCCCAAGACCCCGAAATATATCGAGTGCTACGATATATCAAACCTCGCCTCTACCAATATGGTAGCAGGCATGGTGGTCTTCGAAAACGGCAGACCATGCAAAAAGTATTATAAAAAGTTTTCTATCAAAACAGTTGCAGAGCAAAATGACTATGCCTGTATGCAGGAGGTCATAGAACGTCGCTTTAGAAACTACTTTGAGAAAACAGACGAGGGCTTTTCTATCATGCCCGACCTTATCTTGCTCGACGGTGGAAACGGCCACGTCAATGCCGTTGAGCCTGTCTTAGAGCGAATGGGTGTGACCTGCCCATTGTTCGGACTTGTGAAAGACTCCAAGCATCGCACACGAGCCGTTGCCACAGGGGGTGGAGAAATAAGCCTTGCAAAGTGCAGAGCGGCGTTCAATCTTGTTACCGCCATTCAGGACGAAGTCCATAGAGTAGCCATAACCTATCAGGCACAAAAGCATAAAAAGAATGCCCACCGACTTGAAATAACCAAGGTCAAAGGCATAGGCGATAAAAAAGCCGCAAAACTCATCACCGAGTATAAGACCAAAGAGGCTCTCAAAAAAGCCACAGTAGAGGAGCTTGCAAAGACCGCAGGTGTAAATATAGACACCGCAAGAGAGCTTAAAGAAATAATAGACGAAATGTAGGGATAACATTGATAGAAAATACCAAAGACATAGACGAACTTGAATTTATAAACAGCTTTTCCCATTCAGGCAAGCCCGTTAAAGACCTATCCAGAATAAAAGCCTTGCTTTCCGACCTTGGCGACCCGCAGGACAGCCTTAAATTCGTTCATATCGCCGGCACCAACGGCAAAGGCTCAATGGCTCAGATGTTCAGCGAGGTCTTTCAGTGCGCAGGGCTGAAAACAGGTCTTTTCACCTCGCCTTATATAATAAGCTATACCGACAGGATAAAAATAAACGGCATTGATATCCCAAAGCCTGCCCTTGCGAAAATGGCAAAGCGTGTGAAAGCCGTCACCGATATGCACTGCGACCGTGAGAATTTCTCTCAGTTTGAAATAACCACCGCCATAGCTTTCCTCTATTTTGCCGAGGAAAACTGCGACATAGTCGTACTTGAAACAGGTCTTGGAGGACTTTTAGACAGCACCAACGTTATAAAAACTCCTGTCCTAACAGTTATAGGCTCAGTGGACTTCGACCACACCGCCATTTTAGGTGACACCTTGGAGAAGATAGCCTATCAGAAAGCAGGCATTATAAAACCCCATTGTCCATGTGTGCTAAGTGCAGGCAACGACATGAAAGTTATCCGCACCGTCAGAGAGCAGGCGGTAAAAAGTCTTTCTCAGCTGGTTATCCCCGACATCAATCAGCTAAAACTTATAAGCTGTGACGTTTTCGGCTCAAAGTTTGAGTTCAAAGGACAGCCCTATGAAGTCACAATGGGCGGAGCACATCAGGTACTGAACGCCATGAGCGTCATAAGCGGAATTCGCCTTGTCAACGATACCCTGAAAATTCCCCAGGATAAAATTTTTGAGGGCATCAAAAAAGCCCAGCTCCAAGGCAGAGTGCAGATACTCAGCCGTGAGCCGCTGCTGATACTTGACGGAGCACACAATCCCGACGGTCTGTCAGCCTTGGCAGGCGTATTGGAGCATTGCCCAAAACGCCCATGCTACGCTGTTATGGGAATGTGCAGGGATAAAAACATCACCGAGGCAGTAAAGAAAATTATACCGTATGTAGACAAATTCTACACAGTTGACGGTTTCAGCGACAGAGCCGAAACTGCCTCTGACCTTGCCGACATCATAACCAACGCAGGCGGCAGGGCAGAGCAAAGTCCAAAGCCTGCCCTTGAAATGGCACGTCAGCTAATAAGCGAGAATCCTCACGGAGTGAATCTTATATGCGGTTCGCTTTTCCTATGTGCCCAGGTGCTTAATGAAATGAAAGATATATAACAGAAAGGGCGACCCACCCAAGGTCGCCCGATTTTTTTTACCTTTATTCCCTAATAGCCGCCCCGACCGCTTTCTTCCAACCACTTATCAGATCACTGCGTTTACTCTCGCTCATAGACGGAATAAACTCCCTGAACTTATCCGAAACGCCAACAAGCTCTTCCATACTGCCCCAAAGCCCACAGCCAAGCCCTGCAAGATATGCCGCACCTGTTGCGGTGGATTCCACGTTATAAGGCCTTATGACCGAATGACCCAATATATCAGCCTGAAATTCCATAAGGAAATCGTTGCTCGCCGCACCACCGTCAGCTTTTATGCTTCCGATAGCCCCAGCGTCCTCCTCCATCGCCCTGAGAACGTCATAGGTCTGATAGCACATAGCTTCCAATGTTGCCCTGACTATGTGGCATCTGTTTGTTCCTCTTGTAAGCCCTGTTATCATGCCCCTGGCTTCGGGCTTCCAGTATGGTGCGCCAAGTCCCACGAATGCAGGCACAAAGTAAACTCCCCCTGCGTCCTCAACGCTTCTTGCAAGCTCCTCGGTTTCTGCCGCTGTGCGTATTATGCAAAGCTCGTCACGAAGCCATTTTACCGCCGCACCCGATACGAATACCGACCCCTCCAGAGCATAATTCACCTTTCCTCCTATGCCCCAGGCAATAGTCGTGAGCAGCCCATGACGGCTTTCCACAGGCTTTTCACCCGTGTTCATAAGCAGAAAACCGCCCGTGCCATAGGTGTTTTTCACATCGCCCTCACGGAAACAGCATTGCCCAAAAAGTGCCGCCTGCTGATCTCCTGCACAGCCTGCGATCTTTATCCTGCTTCCGAAAATGTTCTCCTCAGTTTCGCCCAAGTCACCCGAACATTCTTTGACCTCAGGGAGCATACAGCTGGGTATGCCCAAAAGTCCCAGTATCTCCCTGTCCCATTCAAGGGTGTGAATGTTGAAAAGCATAGTCCTGGAAGCATTGGAGTAGTCCGTAACGTGTACCCTTCCCCCTGTCAGATTCCATATGAGCCAGCAATCCACAGTGCCGAAAAGTATCTCCCCCTTTTCCGCACGCTCCCTCACACCCTCAACATTTTCAAGTATCCACTTTATCTTTGTGGCGGAGAAATAAGGGTCGATAAGAAGTCCCGTCTTGTCCTTGAAAAACTTTTGCAAGCCCTGACTTTCCATTCGTGCGCAGTCTTCAGAAGTCCTCCTGCATTGCCAAACGATAGCGTTATAAACAGGCTTGCCGGTGTTCTTGTCCCAAAGTATCGTCGTTTCTCGCTGGTTAGCGATGCCGATAGCCGCCACGTCCTCCGCTGTTATCCCAGCCTTTGCAATGACCTCACGAGCAGAACTGAGCTGACTTTCCAGTATGTCCATAGGGTCATGCTCCACCCAGCCGTTGCCGGGGAATATCTGCGGATATTCTTTCTGTACGCTCGCAATCTTTTCACCCTTTGCGTTAAAAAGCACCGCTCTGGAGGAAGTCGTTCCCTGATCTAAAGAGAGTATGTATTCTTTCATAAAATTTCTCCTTATTGCAAAAAAGGGGCGGAAATCCCACCCCTCATTATTCTGTAAAAGTAACGTATATACGTCATTTGTAGGGGAGCGGCTCAATTTCTGCTTCACAGAAATGCGACGTCCCGCTTGCCCGACGTTTTGTTTACTTATTCTTTTTCGTTACACCACGTTGCGGATATTCTCCCACACTTTATATCGTCATCAAATAAGCCCCGTGTAAAGCAGTATAAGATAAATGATCAACAAAAGCGACAGAACGCCAAGAAGCTTCCAAATACCCTTTATGGCGGACTTTTCCTGCTTTTTAGCTTTAACAAATTCCTCGATAGCGTCCGGGGTGTATTCTTTGTGCATCTGGCTTCCTACTGTTGGATTGAGCATATCATTGATGTTGATGTTGCGGTATTTTTCCTCACGAAGCTTCTTAGGGTCGGTCTCCTTGGTGCTGATGTTATCATATGAAGAATTGAGCAGGCTCTTGTCCATTTTCTTCATGTTGATAGCGTCCATAGAAAGCTCTGCTTCCTCAGGTCTGCCAAGGCTGTCACCATTGTCGTAAATATGCTTTGTGTCAACGCTCTTCATAAGCTGATTGTTTGAGCGGTTCGCCCTCAGCATCTTGATAAGAGTGTCAGTGTAGAGGTTTTCCTCTTCCTCAGCCTCGTCAGTAAGGATTATGTCCGAGGTGTCGTTTATCGCCTCGTCAACTGTATCAATAAGGGAAGTAAGTCCCTTGTTCGCCTTCTTGTATGGCTTTTTAGCTGCAGGCTTCGGAGCTTCCGCCGCAGGCTGTGGAGCAGGCTGGCTGTACACAGGTGCTGAAACTGTCTGTTGTGCAGGCTGTGCTGTCTGAACAGGCGTTGGAGCAGGTGCAGGCTGTGAAACTGGCGGAACAGGAGCAGTAACAGGCTGGCTTGCAGGTGCAGAGCCTGAAATGCCCTCGTGTCCCGGAATAAAGATCTTTCTCTTTCTTATAGGTGCGTTTATCTCGCCGGGAATACCGCTCTGAGCCATCGGCTTTGTGTTGAATACAGGAGCAGACTGGATGTCCTCTGCAGGCGTCGGTGCAGGAGCAGGCTGTGGCTCTGGTATAGGCTCTGGCTCTGGTGCAGGCTGTACTGCTACAGGCTCAGGCTGAACGGGAGCTGGAGGCGGAACTACCTTAAGCTCAGGATTTTCCTCAGGCTCGTCAGGTATAGGCTCGCTGTCAGGACCGTCTTCGCCAACGATAGCGTCAGCAGAAATGGAGCTTGCAGCCGCAGAGAAATCGTTGCTTTCGATAGCAGAGTCCTCGTCGCCCTCAAAGCTTACCATTTTGCCTGTTGTAACATCATAGTATTCCTCGCCGTCCTTGACAGCGATCTTGAGCTTCGGCGCAGGCTCGCCCCTCTTAGGCAGGTTAGCCTGTGGAATGTCAATGTCAGGGAATACCTCGTCAACGTCCACCTTTGCGATCTTAAGTATCTCCATTGCGGATCTGCACTTCATTGAGCCTCTTACCATTTCCTTGATAGGAAGCAGAATTATATCGCAGAATGTGGCATAGAAAGACCTCAGCGCAGACATTGAGCTGTCAAGCATATCCTGCGGAAAACGATGGTCAAAATACTTATCCCATTGCTCAGGGCTTGACATTATCATCTTGTCTATGTACTGACAAAGTGGTATCCAAAGTTCAGGCTCTTCAAAATCTCTGTCATTGGTGATGAGCCACATATAACACCTGAGGAAACAGTCATAGCATGAAATATCTCTGAGGTTGAGCATAACGTCATCAATGTTCAGGGAAGCCGAAAATATAGGATCAGAGAATGCGAAGCATCTGTATCCGTTGCTGGCGATCTTTGCATAAGCCGTTTTCAGATCCTTTTCAGAACGGGAGAAAGGCGGCAGAAAATCAAAATCATAAGGCGTTTCATAATCAGCCGTGTCACCTTTAGCCGCCATATCAAGCAACTTTTTGTATGTGAGCGTGACATCAGCAGTAGGAGTGTCAACGGCTATGCCGAGCACCCTGAAAGGATTGCAGGCGAAAAGTTCCATTGCCGTTATCCCAAGTGACGGTCTTGTCATAAATAGATCCTCCTCCATGAATTTACTTCATATATACTTAAGCTTTTACCCCTCTTATTCGTGTTATCTTCTTCACGATCGGGTATTTTTGTGTATTTTTATGCCAAAAATAGTTTTCTCAAACTAATTTGTTTTTTGTTTTTAATTAACAAAATAAATAACTTAACAAATATAGTATAGCAAATATTAGTATAGATTACATTAAATAAGCGTGAATTTTATATTTATATTATATTAATATGAAACAAAATGCACAAAAAGAGTTTAAAAAATCGTACAAAAAGTAACTGTCAAAAGGTTTGCAATTTTGGTGAAAATATTGTATAATAAATAAGTATAAGATGTCAGGCATAAAAAGCCGATATCAGATCATCATGCCAATAAAAAGGGGGAGATCTTATGGGTCTGTTCAGCAGAAAAAGCTCCGAGCCCAAAACATCGACACAGCCTAAAAAGCAGCAGATAAATGCTGATGATATATGGAACACGCCTGTGAAGAGAGCAGGCGGAGATACGGCTTTTGTGAAGGAGTCCAGCAGCGATAAGGTACACGCCGAGAAGATAACCGATACCATAGAGCCGGAAACTATCCGCAGCAAGATGGAGCAGCTTGAAAAAGAGCTGGCTGAAAAGAAAAACGATCCCGTAAAGACCTATGCCGACTACGACGTGAACCCAGTAGGACAGGCTGAGATAACCGATGCCCAGAGCGAGTATGAAAAGCTTTATGAGGAGGAACACGCAAGATTTGTAGCTTCTCATAAGGAGGATATAAGCGTGGCGTCCGTTGAGGGTATCGACTCAAAGCTTGAGGAGATATATAGGATACATGACGAGAAAGTGGCTCAGGAGAAGCGTGATACAGGCAATATCGAAGCCATAAGTGCAGAGACCACAGCCGCAAAAGTGGCTGAGCTTCCTTATGCAAAAAAGCCTGAGGACTATGCAGAGTATAAGGATATAAAGGGAATATCCGTCGATGAGGCTCTTGTGGAGGGTCTTGGCTCTGTTGACCACAGCGAGGACGACGACGCTATCGGCTCAGTATCGGAAGAGTTTTTGGCGCAGAAGGTGAAAGAATTTAACGAAAAATATGGCAGATGATCGGGGTAAAGGCAGTCATTAGGGGTATTGCCAGAATAAATTGAATTGGAGAGATAAAATTGAAGATCAATACCGATAACCCTATCATAAAGTTTTCAGGCAAAGGCAAGCCGTTTCAGTATGATAAGTTGCTTTATGCTACATTAAATGAGTATATACTTGATTATAAGAATGCAAGACTTGATAAGCTTACCGATCAGGACGCTTCTATATGCCTTGCGAGAATAATAAGAAAAATGGAAGTCAATGACGTTCCTGTCCAGCAGTTTTTCCATGAAGAGCTTGAAAAGTGGAGCGAGCATACCAACTATGAGAAGATACTCAGACTTTGCGAGCTTATGGCAAAGGATATCTTCGGCTGTTTTGATAAGAACAGAGATGACGGCAACGGCGGCTTCTATAAAACAGACAGGCTCTATTGCGTAAATAATGACGGTGAAAGAGATTATATCGTTTGTGACGAGGTTGAGAAAAAGGGACTTTTCAAGAAAGTTCCAACTCCTGTCACATTGTATTTCAATGATCTTATGGAGAAAAATAAACGTGGCGAGCTGCCAAAATCCAAGTAAATTTTGTATTAATAAATAATAAGGAGAGTATTAACATGGTAAATATAGAAATGGCAAACGGAAAGAATATCAAGATCGAGCTTTATCCTGACGTTGCACCTATCACAGTTGCAAATTTTGAGAAGCTTGTTAAAGAGGGCTTTTATGACGGACTTATTTTTCATAGAGTTATCTCAGGCTTTATGATACAGGGCGGCGACCCAATGGGAACAGGCATGGGCGGTGCAAAAGAGAAGATAAAGGGCGAGTTCCTTGCTAATGGTGTTCGTAACGACCTTAAGCATACAAGAGGCGTTATCTCAATGGCACGTTCAGCAATGCCAAATTCAGCAAGCTCACAGTTCTTTATCATGCACCAGGACGCTACTCATCTTGACGGACAGTATGCAGCATTCGGCAAGGTAGTCGAGGGTATGGACGTTGTTGACGAGATCGCAGCAGTTGACGTAAATTTCAACGATAAGCCGCTTGTAGATCAGGTCATGAAGAAAGTAACTCTTATTGAGGACTAATAAAAAGGAAAATCATGGGCTGCGGTCTTTATGGCGGCAGCCCTTGTTTACGTCAAAAACAATATCAGGAGAGTAAATAATGGATTTCAAAAAAGTAACAGTGGGATTTTTTGCAGCGGTCATGGCAATGACCTCAGTGTGTTTCGCTGATCCCGAAACGCCTGTGACAACCGATGTGCCAGCCACAGATCCTGTACCGGAAACAACCACTACCGCTCAGCCTCAGCGGGAGGACGCTGAAACGACTACAACTATCACAGCTCAGACATGGGAAACCACCACATGGGGAACTACCACATCTTATTCCTATGTTCCGGACACTCCGACTTCTACGCCGACAGTTGTAAAGCTTGTGGTCAGCGAGGTAAAGGATAAAAAGTTCACAGCGAAAATAAATATCCAGTGCGACCACCTTATCTCAAACGCCTCTATCTCCGTGGGCTATGACGATAGCCTTGTAGAGTTTGAAAAGTGCGAAACCAATGATAAAGCAGGTGGCATGGCAGTAGACAATGCCTTTGCAGGTAAGTTTGTATATAACTATGTGAACGCAGACGGCACAGACTTTGACGGTGATTATGCGACCCTCCATTTCAAAGTCGCAGACGAAAAGCTCACCTCAACAGTGCTTTATCTCACAGTAAATTCCCTTGATGACGAAAACCTCAATGCCATATCAAATCAGGTAGAGAACGGTATCGTCAAGTATCAGGACGCTGCAGACGTTCAGCAGGACGACAGCGATTATATCGAAATAGACGTTGACTATTCCAAGTATCCTATCGCTCCCGAGGATATAGGACTTACAGATGTTGACAGCGTAACAGTAGCCAACGGCGAGGTGCTTATATTCGAGGACGGCAAGTTCCAGACCCTCAGCACAGGCGAAACAAAGATAGATATTGTTTATAAGGACGGCTCAGTAGGGCATTTTAAAATAGTGATAAAAGAACCTGAAGCCGTGAAGCTTGAAAGCTCAGAGGCAGAAGCGACCTCAAAAGCCGCAAGTCCGGTATCGGAAGAAAAGAGCGGTTCATCAATGGGCGTTATTATTGGCGTGGTCTGCGTTTTGTGCGTAGCTCTTATTGCCGCTGAGTATCTTATGATAGTGAAAAACAAAACAGTGGGCGACAATAAGTCAGCCAACAAGGATAATGATAAAGATATCCACGATACAGACGAAAGCGACGATACCAATTTGTCCGAGCCTGACGAACCTGACGAAAATGAAGAGCAGGAAGAAACTGATAATACAGACGACGATACAGACACAGATAAAGAAACAGAAGAATAAACAAAAAGCGGTGCAGAAAATTGTGAACTCTGACACCGCTTTATTTTCTTATTCAGCTATTATTAGACAATTCCTTAAGCTCTCGACCCTCTTTAAGCAGGTCATGCAACCTTTGAGCGTCATTATTTGCAATAGCATCACGATACTCCGTTAATCTTGCGATTATATGCTCTATCTCGTCCACCAGTGGACCACGGTTCATAAGGAAAAGCTCCGTCCACATATCTTCGTTGAGTTTAGCCACTCTCGTAAGGTCTTTGAATGATCCTGCTGAAAAACCTGCCTGCTTTAAAAGACTAGGGCTTTTTACATATGAACTTGAAACAACGTGAGCAAGCTGAGAAGTGAACGCAATAACGCTGTCATGCTCCTCAACGTTTGATACAACGACCTTTGCAAAACCTATGTTGTATGCAAGCCTTGATATCTCCTGCACCACCCTCATAGGCGTTCTGTCAGTAGGTGTCATTATAAAGCTTGCTTTCTCAAAAAGATTGTCCACCGAGTATGCAAAACCCGAAAATTCACGTCCTGCCATAGGGTGACAGCCGAGAAAGTTTACGCCGTTTTCAATGCAAACGCCCTCTACCGCTCTGACTATCACGCCCTTTACTCCACAAGTGTCAAGAACGATACCGCCCTTTTTGAACTTGCCTGCATTCTCCGTGATAAATTTTATGGTAGCCTCAGGGTGAAGTCCCACGATAACAACGTCACAGCCTGCAAGGTCGTCAATGGCCATTTCACCGTCGATAGCCTCCTGAGCCAGCGCCCCTGCTATCGTTCCCCTGTCAATATCTATACCGAAACAGCTCTCATGAGTGTTCTTCTTTATTGCCTTGGCAAGCGAACCGCCTATAAGTCCAAGTCCAACTATACAAATCTTCATTGTCCGTCATGCTCCTTTTGCTTTTACGCTTTTAAGCTTTTATGTAATAAAGTATATCACTAAAATTACACTTTGTCAAGAGCCATGCACACCCAATTATTCACCGCAAAGCTCTGCAATAGCATTAGCGTACATATTCAGATTTATTTTGAAAGTTTCCATGGAAATATGCTCGTCAGCTCCGTGCATATTGTTGTTTTCCTCAGGGAATTCCGCACCGAACGCAACACCGCCCTTTGTGTTGTGAACGTAGGTTATTCCGCCCTCAGCGATACATTTTCCCTTTTCGCCCTTGATCTTTTCGTATACCCTTAACAAGGTCTGAACGAACTCACTGTTTTCGTCCACATAATGTGGCTCCATGCCGTCAAGCTCGTCCACCTTGAAGCCCTTGCTTTCAAGTGCCGAAGTTATGATACCGCTTATCTCAGCAAGCGTCTTGTCAATAGGGAAGCGTATGTCGATACCGCCATGAAGTCTGCCACCCTCAGTTTTAAGGATAGTCAGCGCACAGGTCATCTCGCCTGATACATTGTCTGAAAAACCAAGTCCGCAGGACTTTCCGTTGCATTCTCCGTGTGGGAAAAGCTCAGCCAACCCACCAAGGAGAGCATTTTCATTTTTGTATTCTGCCACAAATTTTGTTACCGCATTGTCGCCGTTTTCAGGTCTTGACCCGTGTGAGGATTTTCCTCTGATGACCTTCTCACTGTCGTCGGCAAACTTCACAATGCACTTGTCCGGGATAGCATTTATAACGCTTCCACCCTTTATCTCAGCTATCTTATCGTCTGAAAATTCAGCAGAGAATGTAAGATGCACCATGCCCTTTTCGCAGTTGAGTACAGGAAAAGAGCCGTCGGGGGTGAACACCATTTCAGGGAAAGGCTGTTTGCTTTCATAATATTCCATGTCCTCACAGCCGCCCTCTTCATTGCCACCGAAAATAACACGGAAGTTCTTTTTTATAGGAATATTAAGCTCTTTGATAGCCTTTACAGCCCACAGCACCGCAACGCTCGGACCTTTGTCGTCAATTGTTCCTCTGCCGAAAAGCTTTCCGTCAGCTTTAGTCAGCTTGAAAGGCGGATAGCTCCAGCCCTCGCCTGTGGGAACAGTGTCAAGATGTGAAAGCACAGCAAGCTTACATTCCCCATTTTGGTAAAAATCACCGTGAACAGCATAGCCGTCAAAGTCCTTTGTTGTCATGCCGAGCTTTTCAAGATAAGCCTTTCCCCAGTCAAGAGCCTTGCGAGAACCCTCGCCAAATGGCTTAACAGGGGCGTTTATGTCACCAACGCTCTCGATAGAGATTATCTCGTCTAGGTCACGAAGTATCTCGTCCATGTGCTTGTCAAAATATTCTGCAAATTGTTTCTGATACATATTTATTCCTGCCTTTCAAGTGTGCAAATCATTATTTCCGAGGGATTATTCAGCCTGAATTTACCAAGTCCTGCCGTAACAACAAGCTTTGCCGATCCCTGTTCAGTGTCAAGCTCGTAAATCCCCTTTGTGTATCGTGGAAAGAATTTCCGTTCGGGAGAAAGTATTCCGCCAATAAAAGGCAATCTTATAACTCCCCCATGACAGTGACCCGAAAACGTCACATCTGCTCCCCAGTCCGCATAAGCACGGAAAGCCAGCGGTGTGTGCGAAAGCAAAAAGTTACACTCGCTTCTGTCAGGCTCGCCTAAAAGCTTTGTAAGCTCGTCCTTTGTAATCTGCGGCAGGTCGTGATGTGAAAAATCTTCGTTGCGGTAAAATCTTTGGGGAAGCTGAGTGCCGTATATATTGATGTGATCCTCGCCTATTTTTATCTGCTCCATGTTGTTTCTCAGAATGTGTACTCCACATTCGGTGAGTTTCAAAGCAAGGGCTTCGGCATTGTCCATGTTGTCAGTTTCATGGTTACCGAAAATATAATAGGTCGGTGCAATATGTTTTAGCCTTTTCATAAGGGCAAGCTTCGGTATCATGTCCGTTTCGTCACGGCTGTAAAGATCACCTGCAAAGAAAATAAAGTCAGGCTCGGCGGCAATACAGGAATTTACCAGATTGTTGAAATTGTCCCCGTAACGCTTCTTGTGAAGATCTGCAAGAAGAAGTATCTTTTTACCAACAAAATTCTTAGGGAGCTTTGATACCTTCAGTTCGTATTTGTTCACCCTTAGCTGTCTGTTTGAAATAAGCATATAACCGCCCAGAAATGCGGCGGCAGCAAAAAGCGGCAGCTTGTATGACATTTTATTACCTCATTCCTACTTGCAAAGATATTTTTTCAGATCGTCCATTGCCCATTTTGCGTGGTTGTAGCCGTAATCGTAGAGCCTTCTCAGCTTTACAGGGTCGCCCTCTGTTCTTCCCACACCGAAAGTGGTCTTTGGTGTGAAAACAAAGACTTTTCCCTCCGCTTTAAGCTCCATAAGCTCTGCGATACATTTGTTGTATCTCTCGGCTCTTGTGGCAATGGCTTCGGCAAACTCAGGGTGCTTGTGATAATATTTTATGGCAAGCTTTGTGGCAGGCTCCTGGGTCTTAACATAGCCCTTTGGTCGTGTCAGCACAACGATATTTTTGTCACAGCCTGCTTTTATTGCCTGCAAATATGGTATTGAATCTGATATACCGCCGTCCATATATTTTTCTCCGTTTATCTCTATCTCAGGGAAAAGCAGAGGAAGTGCACAGGTGGCTCTAAGCAAATTCCAGTGGGTGTCATCTTTTGGCACGTCCATGTACTCAGCCTTGCCGTTTTTTACGTTTGTAACAACTGCACAAAATCTGCCCTTGAAATTTCTGTAGGCTTCATAATCAAAAGGAAGCTCAACATTAGGCACAACATTGTAGGCATAATCAAGGTTATAGTAGCATCGGTTTTTCGGGTCGATAAGATGTCTTGCTCCCATGTATTTCTTTGTTCCCATGAACTCAGTTGCAAGGCGGAGATTTCTGCCTATCTGCCCTGAGCAGTAAGAAACGCCGAAAGCTGCTCCTGCCGAAACGCCTATAACATAGTCGGCTATTATTTTATCCTCCAGCAGAGCGTCCATTATTCCGCAGGAATAGACCGTTCTGCTGGCTCCGCCCTCTAAAGTAAGTCCAAGCATGATATTACCTCTGTTTCTGAAAAGAGGACGGCTTGACCGTCCCCAATTTTATTTTATATCTGTATCCTTTAAAATTATGCAGAAAACGGGCGAAGGATGTTCGCCCCTACAGTTTTTATCTTACGGCTTCAGATGTTGTATCTGCCATGCTGTTATCCAAAGCTGAATTGTCAAGAACTGTTTCTGTGAACTCTCTGCCGTCGTCGGTAAGAGCCTTTTTCAAGTCATCCATAGCGTTCTTTGTTGCGTTGTCGTCTGTTATCCTTACGATAACATTGTCGCTCATAAGCTTCACTGTGGAAACAAGACTTTTAAGATCTACCACACGCTCATCGATTATATAAGTGCTTCCTGAAACTTTGATGTCATAAAATTCCTTTGGCACTGCTGTTGTTGTGGTAGTAACGGAAGTTTCATTGGAGGAAGCACTTACGTCCTTGCCGTCCCCTGAGCCTTCGCCTTTTCCACCGCCTAGTCCAAGTCCGAGATACTGCATTATAAGAATAAGCGCCGCAATGATAATGACGATCAGCATGATACTAAGAAGCTTTTTCTTCTTTTTCTTTTTCTGCTTTTGTCTTTGTTTTTCAAGGTCACTGCGGTAGAGCTTTTCAACATCGTTCTGAATACTCATTTTTATTGTCCTTTCTATTTGGAAGTGTTTATGTATGTAAAGTAAACATTTTCGTATTTGTCTGACACAGCCTGCACAGCGTTTTCAACTATTCTCATGTTACGGTAAAGCACAGCGTCACCGTCATAGACCACTGCCGCAAGCATTACTTCACCGTCTGCCGCACCCAGTCCTTCAAAAAGAGATATGAGCCTGCCTGAGATATCTTCATCAGGGGTCACGGTCATAATATCCTCATCATTTCGGGAAATATACAGCTTGTCAGTGCCGTTTTCATTTCGCATATCAAGTGAGATAAGCATACCCTGAGTGTAGCCGTCAAGCGCCTGCTGATTTTTTGCGGCATTGCTGTTAATGCTCTCAGCCTTTTTATAGGCTTCGTCTATCTGCTTTTGCATATCCTCACGGAGATTTTTTAACTCGTCA
>NZ_FR890743.1:28954-29781 GCF_000435935.1 Ruminococcus sp. CAG:57
TCAGCAGACTTTTGCTTTTGCTCCTCAAGCTGTTGAGTGACAGCCTGCACCTGAGCTTTTGCGTCCTCTTTCTGACTGTCGGCAGATGCGGAAACATCTGTCATGACCCAGAAAAGCATTATCATGATAACATCAAGCAGGGAAGTCAGCTCAAGGACTATGCCCTTATTTTTCCTGAAACCATTCATGGCTGTTCACCGCTTTGGGAATGTTCAGCGTTGTTTCTTTCAAGATAGAGCTGAACATTTTTCTCGTTATCCTCTATTTTTGCAGAGATTATGCCGTCAAGGAATTTGAAGATTATAGCAAAAACAAGTCCCCAAAAAGTGGAGGTCAAAGCGCCATAGAAATTATCCTGAACGTTTGTCATATCGCCCACCATACCAAGGAGGGAGATAACAGTGCCGAGGATACCCAAGAGAGGGAAAATCCCTGTGAGATTTACGAACAGAGAATAAAGGCTTCCTGTTCGGTTGCGCATAGAAACGATATCTGTTTCACGAATGTCCGAAATATCGCTGTCAGCCTGACGGCGGGAAGCACCTGAGTCGGGAACGAAGATGTTAAGATGAAGCTTGTTGTAGAGAACATCAGCCGATTTTTTAGTGAGATAAAAGACGAGGGCGGTCGCGACTGCAACCAAGAAAATTATCATGTCGAAGCCGAAAAAGTTCATAAAAATTACGGAAAAGAGTTTTTTCATGGATAAGACCCCCTATAGAGATAATGATAGCACATTTTGAGGTAAATTGCAAGATGTGGGGGCGGATTTTTAGTGAGGAGGGGAGGAATGAGAAATGAGAAATGAGGAGTGAGGAGTGAGGAAT
>NZ_FR890744.1:0-3049 GCF_000435935.1 Ruminococcus sp. CAG:57
TGAAAAGGCATGTAGAATTCACGTTTGATACAGTAACCAAAAGTGCCAACGCAGCAAACACCTTACCCATTCTTGTGCTGAGTTTCATTAAATTTCTTTTCATATGATTTTATTCCTTTCATAACAAGTTATGACTTGATTATACATAATATAAGAATACAAAACCGTAAATGTCAAAAAGAACGTCTTTTTTGTAAAAAAAATAGAGGTAACTTATTGTTACCTCTATTTTTCATACATTATCACTGATGTTTCAAACCAGTTATCAGATACATTAGTTTTTAAAAGTCCTCCATATTTTTCCGCGATATTTTGAACACTCTTTAACCCTATTCCATGATTTATCTCATCATTTTTTCTTGTCCTTTTATCCTTGTGTATAATTCCGTCAAATGAATTTCCTACTAATATTTTAATGTAACCCTGCTTATAAACAATATCGATAGTTATCTTCTTTTCATCGTTCTCTCCTAGGAGGCTTAACGCTTCAAGTGCATTATCTATCAGATTACAAATAACAATATTTAAATCAAATGAACTAATAAGAATTTGCTCAGGAAGAACAACATGATAACTTTTTTCAACGCTGTTGTTCTCTAACGGTGCCAATTTGTAATTCAGAACACTGTCGATCGTTTCATTTCCTGAGTCAATAATAACATTATTACTATAAATATAATCATTGGTTTCAGCAAGGTAATCTTTAAGCTGATCGTATTTCTCAGCACTAAGCAAACTTTGCATATTGATAATATGATTTTTCATATCATGCTTTAAAAATCTTATCTTCATCTGAGATTCCTGCATTAAATGCAACTGATTAAGATATGCCTTGTTTTGCTGCTCAATAACGTCAGTTTCATATTGCTGGGAAAACATATTTACCAAATTATCATAAAGGTAAAGAATAACTATGTTCATCAATAATATGATAACGCTTAAAATCAACGATATGACATTGAGATCTTTTGCGACAAAGTAACCAACCATTATACTGCCAAGCGGAACAAATATCACAGTAATATAATACATTATTGGTAATTTTACAATTTGATCGCTGTATTTAAAATAGCTCTTAGCTATGATATTTACAAGTGTTAGAAACACAATATTTGATACAAATCCCTCATCAAAAAAAACAGAGTTTATATTGAGTAAAGACTGTATAGCAACAACCGCTGTATCTACTACAATGGAAAAAACACATAACACAAATGCTGACAACAAAGACTTAAATAACGATACTTTATAGTACAAAAATATAAGAATAAATGGTATAATGTTTGACAGAATCGTAATCAATCGATTGTCAAAGGCCAAATACGCACAGCTATTTATAATGTAATAAAGTGTAAACAGGACAATATCTGATTTTGCCGACTCTTTTTTCTTTTGTAAAAACACATTGGAAAACTGATAAGTGGCATATATGTGAAACACATTTGAAAACAAATAAAATAAAGTAGTCATATCATTCTTTCAACAGCTGTTCACTGACCTCCATTTTCTTATTAGGGCTTATCGGCAATTCCACTCGGTCTATGCCAATAAGGACGACTGAATGTGAAGTGAATCTTTCAATATAATTCTTATTTACTAAATACGATTTATGAATACTGATAAAATCACTTAAACTTTCATTGTCAAGCAGATTAGATAATTTTCCGTAAAAGGTGTATTGATTCGTAATAGTATGTATCACTATTGTTCTGCCCTGACTCTCAAAATAACAAATATTAGATACTATGATACTGTTTTTGACTTTATGTGCAGTATATTCAAACACCTTTTTTCTCTTAGCCTGATCCAAATAATAAGTTTCAAAAAATTCAACTATTCTTTCATAGGTAATTGGCTTTTTTATATAATCATAGGGCCTTATTTTAATGGAGTCAATAGCATACTCGCCATAAGATGTCACATAAACAATAGCAGTGTTGTCATTGGCATACAGTCCACGCAATCTTTTTCCAAGCTCAATACCATTCATTTGTTTTTCCTCATTATTTTTAAATTCAATATCGAGCAATATAACATCAAACGAGTTCCCCTTGAGATACTCGTCCATTAATTCCTCACAAGTATCAAATTCTGCATGATCAATTTCTCTGTCACATTGCATTGAATAATCTAACAAATACTTTGATAAACTTTCCTGCATATGTTTATCATCATCACAAATTGCAACTCTGATCATACGATCACCGCCTTTATTCGCCATTATACCAAACATTTATCAGAAAATCAATACATATTTTATCAATTTTCTGGTATAATAGTTTACAAAACAAAATATAATTTTTTCGCAAAATCTGCACCTACAGGCAAAAAGGCAAAAAATCAACGTAAAATCATGCATTATTTACTACCAATAAGATGTTTCTGACGGCTAAAAACTTTTAAGCTACAAAATTGAGTTTTTCAACATATTTCTTTTTTTGTATCAAGCGATGAGTGAACATAGCGGTTAAGTGTAATATTAACATTAGAATGACCTAGCAACTCGCTGACAGTTTTAGCATCAAAGCCATTCTCAATACAAACAGTAGCGTATGTGTGACGCAGTAAATGAAAATTAACGTTTTGAAAATGAACTTTAACCGTTCTTCTTTCCAGACTTCCGACGGTTCGCGGTGAAAAAAGCAGATGCTTTCTCCAGAAATTCATTAAGCTCTTCAAGCTCACGGTTTTTTCTTTTCAAACTCTTTGATCCGCTTGTTTGCTGCCTGAAGCTGCTGTGCGATAGTAAGTGACTCTCCTGGTGTACGTGAGCCTGCACCTGTGTCTATTTCCCCAATCCGCGCCTTTTTGCACCCACGTCACCAGCGTCCCTTTGGGGATGCGCAGCTCATCTGCTGCCTTGGTGCCAATCTCCTTTGCGAGCTTTATTGCCTGCTTTCGTTAAATTGTGTTGACAAATCCCATTAAACAAGGACTTTCGGATAAAGAAAACGGACACCAATCAAGATACGCATTGTATCAAAATTGGTGTCCTGTTATGTCTTGCTGAGACCAAATGGATGCATACTTCAAAAGTATTATTTTAAGC